>CAZTRH010000051.1:0-14318 GCA_964616605.1 uncultured Ruminococcus sp. | reverse complement strand
GGCTAAGAATTTTAAAAAAATTTAAAATTTTTTTAAAAAGCTATTGACAAGATGTATGTTCACTGGTATAATGGAAATGAAAGAACAAAAGATTTACGAAAGTTTATTAGTTTGTTCTTTGATAAATACAAAATTCAGGAGGATAGTTACAATGACTATTGAAGAAAAAATGGATATTATGCTGAACAGGCGTAACATTAAGAGAGTGGATTTTGCAGAAAGCGTTGGTATAACTTACCGTGCTTTTGCTTACTATATGAGCGGCACCCGCAAGCCGAGAAGAAGTATTCTTGAAAGGATTGCAAAAAAGCTTGATACAACACCTGAATTTCTGCTTGACGACAGTAAAAACCTTGAGCTTACAGCAGAAGAAAAGCTTATTCGTACAATTGCAAGACGCGGTGTTGATACTTCTGAAGCAGAAAAGTTCCTGTCAAAATCACGCGGATTGTTTGCTGGAAACACTCTGACTTCTGATGATAAGGCACGTCTTATGCGCTGCCTTGCTGAAATTTATGAGGATTCAAGAACAAACAGGAATAGATAATGCAGCATATTATTGACGCTTCTGAAGAGGTAATCCGCAATTTTGGCGGAAATGACGTTATTGCCACAGCTAAGAATTCGGGAGCAAAGGTCTGGTTTCGTTCCCTCGGAGGTCTGAAAGGCTTTTATCTTTGCGAGGGCGATGACCGATATATTGTTATTAACAGCGATCTCGATAAAGTGACCAAGATGGTGGTCTGCGCTCATGAGCTGGGGCATGATATGCTTCATAGGGAGCTTTCGGACGGCGGTATTCGTGAATCAACTTTGTTTCTTTCAAATAACAAAACCGAACGGGAAGCGAATTTGTTTGCAGCGAACATTTTGATTTCTGATAAAGATATTCTTGATGAACTGCTGTATCTGAACAGTACAGCGGAAGTATCTTTAAGTCTTGGATACCCAATTGAAATTGTCGAATATAAATTGGAAATTCTGAATTTTAAAGGGTATGATTTTAAATGTAACGGTGTGAACAATGATTTTTTAAAATAACACAGGGGAATTACTTTGGACATTAAAAACGTTTTAAGACAATTGTGCGATACAGTCGGAGTATCGGGCGAAGAAAAAAATGCTTCCGAAAAAGCGGCTGATTTGCTGAGAATTTATACCGATGATGTTGCTATTGACGCGTTCGGCAATGTGGTTGGCTATCTGAGGTCTGCTGATGCAAATGCAAAGACATTGATGCTTGACGCACATATTGACTCGGTTGGAATGATAGTGACCTATATTGAAAACAATGGATTTCTGCGGGTTGGAGCATGCGGTTCGCCCGATTTGAGAACGCTGATGGCACAATCTGTTACTGTATATGGAAAAAGATCTGTTCCGGGTGTTGTGGCAACATTACCGCCGCACATCAGAAAGAACTCTGAGGTTCCTGAGATAGGCGATATTTCCATTGATATTGGCTTATCTCGTGAAGAAGCTGAAGAAGTAGTGTCTTTGGGGGATAGGGTTGTAGTTAATTCTGAGTTCAGAGAATTGAACGGAGATATGATAAGTTCTGCTGCTGTTGATGACAGGAGCGGTGTTTGCGCTGTTCTTTATGCGCTTGAGCTTCTTAAAGGAAAACGTTTGCATTATCATCTTGCTGTGTGCTTTTCAGCACAGGAGGAAACAGGAGAACGTGGAGTGAAACAGGCGGCTTTTCGTATTGCACCTGATGAAGCAATAGCGGTTGATGTTTCGTTTGGAAACACTCCCGATGGCAATGCGCACGATACAGCTGAAATTGGCAGTGGTGCTATGATAGGATTTTCGGCTTGTCTTGACAAAGGAATGTCGAACAGGCTTCGTGATATTGCTGCAAGGGAAAAAATACCATTCACTTGTGAAGTGATGCCGTCCTCAACGGGCACTAACGCTGACGCTATTGCGGTTTCCGGAAAAGGTGTGAAATGCTGCACGGTGTCATTTCCTATCAGATATATGCACACTGCGGTTGAGTGTGTGAAGATATCGGATATTAAGGCGGCTTCTGAATTGATTTGTGCATATGTTATCGGAGGTGAAACAGATGATTGAGAGACTTCGTGAGATATGCACGATTAATGGCTCGTCCGGAGATGAGTCAAAAATCCGTGAATATATTATGAATAATATTCACCCTACCGAAATGAGAGTGGATAATATTGGAAATCTGATTGTTTTCAAGAAGGGAAAGAAAACTCCGAACAATAAAATTATGTTTGCAGCACATATGGACGAAGTTGGCTTTATGATTACCGATATTGACGGAACAGGTTTTTTGAAATTCGGTGCTCTGGGCGGTGTAAATTCTGAGGTTGTCATCGGACGCAGAGTAAAGCTTGAAAATGGTCTGTTCGGCGTTGTTGGAACAAAAGCATTGCATCAGCAGTCTGCTGAAGAAAGGAAAAGGTTCCCTGATATTAGTGATTTATATATTGATATCGGTGCAAGTTCTTCCGAAGAAGCTGAAACTCTTGCGTCAAGGGGAAGTTATGCTTATTTTGACTGTGATTTCTTTCAATTTGGTGATGGTTTTGTCAAAGGAAAGGCGCTTGATGACAGGGCAGGCTGCGTTGTAATGATGGATATGATAAACAGTGAAACGGAATATGACGCATGGTATGTGTTTACGGTACAGGAGGAAGTCGGAACGAGAGGTGCAAAGGCTGCCGTTGCTTCAGTAAATCCTGACATTGCGTTTGTTCTCGAAACTACTACGGCTTGCGATATAGCAGGTGTATCGGGGGCGAAAAAGGTTTGTGAACTCGGAAAAGGCGCAGTTGTTTCTTATATGGACAGATCCACGATATATGACCGCCATTTGTATAAGCTTGCGTTTGAAACGGCTGAAAAGAATGGAATTGCTGTACAGACCAAAACAGTGATAGCGGGCGGCAATGATTCCGGCGCTATTCATGTTGGAAGCGGCGGAGTGCGTACTTGTGCTATTTCTGTTCCTTGCAGATATCTTCATTCGCCTTCGTGTGTGTTTAAAATGAGCGACTTTGAAGCTGTAAAGGCACTTGCTGAAAAGATGCTTTATGAAGCTGCTATGTTATGATAAAGCGTTTGAGAGATGGTGATAGCTTTGCACTTCCTGAATGTGGTGTTGAAGCTCAAAAAATTCGTGCATTGTGGCTTGCGTATTCGGCTAAATATGATTTTTGCAGATTTTATGAAACCTGTGGTGCAGCGATCTGCGAACAGGAAGGTAAGGTAGTTCTTTGCGTTTTTGGAAAATGCGATTACGCCGAGATTGCAGAGTTTCTTGCGTTTGTAGGTGCAAAAGAAATCTTTTGCTCTGATTTAACTGCAAGTGAGCTGAAAAAACATATTGAATGTAACATTGAACTTGTTAATCTTATGAGGTTTGATGGAAATGAAATCAAAGGCGTGACTGAATGCAATCCGCCTTTTGATGAAGTGTTTTCTGTGATAAGTTCAGCGTTTGGATTGCCGGATACAATGTTTGAGATGTGGTATCTTGATATGTCACATCGGGTAAGGCACAATATCAGTGCAATGCGCAGATTAAAAGACTCGGTTCTTGTAGTTCAGCACGATTTGAATGACGAAGTATTATTATCACAGATTGCAACACTCCCTGAAAAACAGCGAATGGGTAATGCTTCTGAGCTTATTTTATCTGTTTGCGGCGAGTATAAGGGAAAAGATATCTTTGTGATTTGCAATGATAATCTCATGAGATTTTATGCCGGACTGGGATTTGTGCTTGAGTGTCAGAAGGCAATTGTTACTATATGATATAAGACCCCCGTTTTGCAAATTCGGGGGTTTGCTATAAATATCCTTGACTAAATCAAAATAATGTGGTACAATATAAATATGTGGGTTTAATCTGGAATGACATATAGGGGTGCGCTATGGGAAAAGGTAAATTGATAGTATTAGATGGTCTTGACGGCTGTGGGAAATCTACCCAGCTAGATTTGGCTGTTGGTTACCTTAAAGAGCAAGGTATTGAGTGCCGCTCGGTAAGTTTTCCGAACTACGATACTATAACAGGACAGCTTGTGGAGTGCTATCTTCGCGGTGAAATCCCGTGTGAAGGAAGAAATGGCGCTTATGCAGCATCGTCTTTCTATGCTATGGATCGATATGTAAGTTATATTACCGATTGGAAGCGTTACTATGAACAAGGCGGCATTATAATTGCAGGAAGATATACAACATCTAATGCAATTTATCAGCTGACTAAAATACCTGACGCTGAAAAAGACGCATTTCTTAATTGGCTGTACGAGTATGAATATAATTACCTTGGCTTGCCTCAGCCCGATCTTGTTCTGTTTTTGGATATGCCTGTGGAGATTTCTCAGAATTTACTCACAGAACGCTATGACGGCGATGAAAGCAAGAAAGATATTCATGAAAGGAATGTTGAATATCTGAAGCAGTGCAGAGAAAGCGCATTGTATGCTGCAAGGCACGGTGATTGGAGCGTAATAAGCTGTTCGGAGAATGGTTTGCCACGCTCAATTGAAGAAGTTTATTCGCAGATATGCGGATTTTTGAGGTTGTTAATGTTTGATGAGTTTTTTGAACTTTCGCAGAATTGAAATTTCGGATAAGAAAAGAGCTGAACAATGTCTGAAGCAGTCGGGTTTCAGAGGCAGTGAATACACATTTGGGAATAATTTTGTCTGGCGCAACATCTATAATGTTGAAGCGTGCTTCTTTGAGAATTATTATTTTACAAAGCAGGGCAGTGGACGAAACACTCGTTTTGTTTATCCCTCAGGCGGCAGTGGAGATGACGACGACATCAGGAAAGTTATAGGTTTGATTGAGGAGTATACCAAAGAGAACAATCTTCCGTTAAGAATATATGCAAATAAGCACATTTCTGAAAGGATTTCACGACTTTTTCCAGATGCCGTTTTGAGGCTGGAACGTGATTTTTGCGATTATATTTATCTTGCCGATGATCTGGAAAATTTAAAAGGCAAGAAATATCATGCAAAACGAAATCATCTTAATCGGTTTTGTGAAAACGATTGGAGCTTTGAGCTTCTTTCACATGAAAATATTGGTGAATGTATTGAAATGAGTCGACGCTGGCGAAGTGAAAATATTGACCAGTGTGAATTTCATGGTGATATAGAAGGGAAGCTTGAAGAATTTTGCATTGTCGAGTGTTCTTTCAAATATTATGATAAACTGGCTTATACGGGCGGCGTCCTCAGGGTAAACGGCGAGGTTCAGGCATTCGCTTTTGGAGAGTGTTCATCTGATAATTGCTTTGTGGTTCATGTTGAAAAGGCTATGCGGAAGTATCAAGGGGCATATGCCGCTATAAACCGCGAGTTGGTTAAGTCGCTTAAAGGGAGATATTGTTATATTAACCGTGAGGACGATGCAGGCGCAGAGGGATTGAGAAAGGCAAAGCTTTCTTATAATCCGATTTTCCTTGAAGAAAAGTATGAAGTGACATTTGGAGGAGTTCAGTTATGATTTATGTGTTTTTAGCAGATGGATTTGAAGAAACTGAGGCTATTGCGCCGATTGATATGCTAAGACGTGCCGGTTGTGATGTTGTAACGGTTGGAATAAAGAATGACGGAGTAAGAAGTTCACATGGTGTTCCTGTGCTTTGTGATATTACTGATATGCAGGTTGAGCTTGACGATCGTCTGGAAATGATAGTTTTGCCTGGAGGAATGCCGGGAACTGTAAATCTTGAAGAAAATTCAGTTGTTCATGCTTCTGTTGATTACTGTGTTTCAAAGAATATTCCGATTGGTGCAATTTGTGCCGCTCCGTCTATCCTTGGAAAAAAAGGCTGCCTTGCGGGAAAAGAAGCAACTTGCTTTCCGGGATTTGAAAAGTTCCTTGAGAATGCAAGGCTCTCTGAGAAAAAAGTGGTGACAGACGGAATATTCACAACGGCGGCAGGCGCCGGGGTGGCAGTTGAATTCGGACTGGAACTTGTAAGAGTTCTTAAAGGTACAGAGTTATCCGATAAAATAAAGGCGGCAATACAGTGCGTGAATTGAAAAAAAACCTGAGAAAACAGCTGATTGCTCAAAGGCGAGACATGAATATCGCTCACAAAAACGCTGCTGATATTGACATTTTTGAGCAGCTTAAACCATTCCTTGAAAATTCGTCAGCTGTGTTCACATACGCTTCAACCGAAATTGAAGTAGATACAAGACGGTTGATTGAGTATTGCTTAAATAATGAAATTCCTGTGGCTTTGCCGAGGAGCGGCGATGAGGAGCTTAATTTCTTTTTTATAAAGGGTAAGGGTGATTTGTGTCCCGGCAGATTTGGTATTGATGAACCAAAGTCGGAATGCGAGTCTGCGACAAGTGATAAATCCACGCTTTGTATTGTGCCTGCGTTGTGCGCAGATGGCAAAGGTTATCGTCTGGGATATGGCAGAGGGTATTATGACAGGTTTTTGAAACGTTTTGATGGTTTAAGCGTAATTCTGTGTTATAGTGATTTTATGTGCGAAGTGCCTGTTGAACCTCACGATGTGAAAGCAAAACAAACAATATTTGACAGAATTTTACCGAGGTGAACATTTAGAAAATGGAAGATTTGAATAACATATTATCCGACAATTCCGAAAATGAAAAGAGTATGGAAAAAACGCAGGAAATAGACAGTTTGCAGCTATCTGGCGTTCAAAAACCAATTACATCAAAAAACAAATTCATTGATATGAATTCTGTTGATGATATGTCCAGAACACTGAGAATGGATTCAATTGTTGATGATGAAGCTGTTGAGCCTAAAGCAGTTGTAAACCCTGTGAAAAGGCGCAGACGAAAGAAAAAACAAACTAATCATACCAGAACAATGGGACAAATTTTTCTTGGCGTAATTATATCTGTTGCTGCAATCTGTGTAGGTTCGATTATGGCACTTAACGTTATTCAGGGATTAAGAGATATAACGGGAATGGCTAAAGATTATAAGGAATATGACATTGTGATTACCGATTCAATGAGCATAGACGATATTGTAGACACATTGCATTCTAACGGAATGATATTGAATTCACGTTTCTTTAAGACATATCTCAACTATAAGATGAGTAAAGATGACGCTTCGCCTATTCTTACCGGTCTGCACAGTATACGTTCTAACATGAGTTACGGAAACCTGATTTATGCGCTTACTACTGAAAAGACTTATGTCAATACTGTTTCGGTTCTTATTCCGGAGGGTTCGACTGCGTCTGATATCGGTAAGCTTCTTGAAAAAAATCTTGTTTGCCGTGCAGAGGATTTTGAGAACTATTATGCTTCAAAGCTTAATAGCTTCGATTTTGAAGAAGGAATTGAAGATAATCCTGATCGTTTTTATGCGCTTGAAGGATATCTGTTCCCCGATACCTATGAGTTCTATCTGATAGACGATATAAAGGATAATCCAAATCTTGATACTTCTAAATATGCTAAAATGGCTGCCGATACCATGTATAAGAACTTTGAGGCTAAGATTACAGATGAGTTGAAGGATCGTATGGATGAACTCGGATTGTCCCTCGATGAAACTATTACTCTTGCTTCGCTTATACAGCGTGAAGGTACAAACGATGATAATATGGGTAAGATTTCATCTGTATTTCATAATCGTCTTAATGACGCAGAACGTTTTCCTCAGCTTCAGTCCGATACAACCTACACCTATATTGAACGGTATATTGAACCAAATATAACATCGGCAAATTCAGATAAGATGCAGGAAATCATAAATGCATATGACACATACCAATGTGTTGGTTTGCCTGCAGGACCTATTTGCTGTCCCGGTATGGACGCTATAAAAGCAGCTTTGTATCCCGAAAGCACGGATTACTATTATTTCCTTGCTAGTAAGGACGGAGTATTCTATTATGCAAAGACTCTTGCACAGCACGAGCAGAATATTCTTGACGCTGCACTAAGAGAAAACAGTGGAGAGTGATTTTTTGAAAAAGGCAGAACTATTATCTCCTGCCGGAGATATGGAATGTTTACAGTCGGCATTGGATTTCGGTGCTGACGCAGTATACCTTGCAGGCAAGTCCTTTGGTATGAGGGCAGGTGCAAAGAATTTTGATGAGGAGCAATTGTGTACAGCCGTGAAAACAGCGCATGATAGAGGCGTAAAAGTTTACATTACCTGCAACACAGTACCTCTGAATGATGAAATGGATCGTTTCCCCGAATTTATTTCAAATGCGCAGAATGCAGGTATAGACGCTGTTATTGCGGCTGATATAGGCGTTATTGCAATGGTTAAGGAGTTTGCCCCGAAACTTGCAATTCACGCTTCTACACAAACGGGCGTTGTAAATTACCGCACGGCAAACGAACTGTATAAAATGGGTGTAAGCCGTGTTGTTCTCGCTCGTGAAGTAAACCTTGAAAACATCAGAACAATCCGTAAAAATATTCCTGAAGATATGGAAATAGAAGCATTTGTTCATGGCGCAATGTGTGTAAGTTTTTCGGGAAGATGCCTTATTTCAGAATACCTTGTCGGAAGAAACGCTAATCGTGGCGAATGCGCTCAGCCTTGCCGCTGGGGTTACTATCTTATGGAAGAAAAACGTCCGGGAGAGTTTTTTAAGGTGTTTGAGGACGATGAAAAGGGAACGTATATTCTTAATGCCCGTGATATGTGTATGATTGATCACATTGATGATCTTCTGGACGCAGGTGTATACAGTCTGAAAATTGAAGGACGTGCAAAATCCGCTTACTATTCAGCGCTCACCACAAATGCTTACAGAACTGCTTTGGATTGCGTGTTGAACGGTGAAAATCCGCCGCAATGGGTACTTGATGAAGTAAATAAAATCAGTCACAGACCATATTGCACAGGATTTTTCTATGGACACCCTAATAATATCGGCGTTTCTCAAAATCCTGATGTCGTTACAAGTGGCGGTCAGTATTTTGCCGACAGTGGTTATATGCGTGATTATGATTTTGTCGGCACGATTGATAAATGTGAAAATGGTACAATGTATCTTACGCAGCGAAATTATTTCACGTTGAATGATGAACTTGAAATACTTGCCCCAAAACATGAACCGATAGTTTTCAAGCCTGCTGTGATGTTTAACGAAGATGGTGAACAGATTGATGTGGCACGTCATGCAATGGGAAAGCTTACAATACCATCTGATATAGTTGTACCGCCACATTCTCTTTTGAGAAAATTGATAAAGGAGAAGTGAAATGGAAATATCTGAGATTTTCTCGCATATAGACCATACGCTTTTAAAGTCTACCGCAACTTCAAAGGAAATAGCTGCAGTTTGCCGTGAGGCTATCAAGTATAAAACTGCTTCGGTATGTATTCCTCCAAGCTTTGTGAAACGTGCAAGAATGCACTTTCCAACATTGAATATTTGCACGGTTATAGGTTTTCCGTTGGGATACTCAACTCCGTCGGTTAAGTGGTTTGAAACAAAAGACGCTATCGAAAATGGTGCAGATGAAATTGATATGGTTGTAAATCTCGGCGAAGTCAAAAACGGCAGATTTGTTGTTGTTGAAAAGGAAATCTCCCTTATTAAGGACGCTTGCGGAGATAAAATTCTGAAAGTCATTGTTGAAACCTGTGCGCTTACAACAGATGAAAAGATTAGGCTCTGCGAATGTGTAACAAATGCTGGGGCGGACTATATCAAGACTTCCACCGGTTTTGGTACAGCAGGTGCAGATATTGAGGATATCCGACTTTTTAAAAAGTACATTGGCGAGAATGTGAAAATCAAAGCAGCAGGTGGCATTAAAACAAGAGAACAGTTTGAAATGTTCCTTGCTGAGGGCTGCGACAGAATAGGTACAAGTTCGGCTGTTAAGCTTCTGATAGGAGAATGATATGACAAAGCGTGTGTTTTTGATTGTACTTGACAGTTTTGGCGTAGGCGAGATGGCTGACAGTGAGGAATTTGGCGACAAAGGTGCTAACACGCTCCGTTCTTGCTTTAACACTGGCAAGTTGATTGTTCCGAATATGAAAAAAATGGGACTATTTAACATAGACGGCGTTACTGTAGGGGAGAAGTGCGAAGTCCCCATTGGCGCATACTTGAAAATAGCAGAGCGTTCAAAAGGCAAGGATACTACGACCGGTCATTGGGAGATTGCAGGCTGCGTAAGTGAGAAGCCTTTTCCCACTTTTCCGAATGGATTTCCTAGTGAATTGATTTCAGAATTTGAGCGTAGAACGGGACGCAAGGTTTTATGCAACCTTCCGTATTCGGGTACGAAAGTTATTGCGGATTATGGCGAAGAACATATAAAAACAGGTTCGCTTATTGTATATACTTCGGCTGACAGCGTGTTTCAGATAGCCGCACACGAAGATATTGTTCCCGTTGAGGAACTTTACAAGTATTGCGAAATTGCCCGTGAACTGCTTGTAGGAGATTGTGCCGTCGGACGTGTTATAGCACGTCCTTTTGAGGGAACTTATCCATTTACAAGAACTTCGCACAGGCACGATTTCTCACTTACACCTCCCACGGCTACAATGCTTGACGTTATCTCTGAAAACGGTCTTGATACCATAGGAGTAGGAAAAATCTATGATATTTTCGCAGGAAAAGGCGTTAAGTGCTATGACAGAAGAATTGGAAACAACACCGATATGACTATTACGTCTGAATATCAGAATAAAGATTTTCACGGTATTTGTTTTACCAATCTGGTTGATTTCGATATGTTGTACGGACATCGCCGTGATGCAGAGGGCTATACGAATGCTCTGAATGAATTTGACAAGTGGCTTGGCGGATTTATCCGAGAAATGAAAGCCGATGATGTTCTGATAATCACCGCTGACCACGGTTGTGACCCGTGCCATACAGGTACTGACCATACAAGGGAGTATATTCCTGTATTAGTATACGGCGATGAAATAGCACCGAAAAATCTTGGTATAAGGGATTGCTTTGGTGATATCGGTAAATCTGTTTTGAAATTGCTCGATTTAGATGGAGTGATTGAAGGAAACAGTTTTATTTAAAAATGCTGTTAACGGATTTCCGTTTAAATAAACAAAAAAAGGAGTTAAAAAAATGAGTGAATGTTCACATGATTGTGGTTCATGCTCTGAAAATTGTTCGGAGCGCAAACCTGAAAGCTTGCTTGCAAAACCTCATGAGCTTTCCAATATCAAGAAAGTCATTGGTGTTGTAAGTGGTAAGGGCGGCGTTGGAAAATCCCTTGTTACTTGTATGTCGGCTGTTCTTATGAACAGAAGAGGATTTAACACAGCTGTACTTGACGCTGACATCACAGGTCCTTCTGTTCCTAAGGCTTTTGGTATCAAGGAAAAAGCAAAGGGCAATGAAAATGAGATTTATCCTGTTGTTACAAAAAAAGGAATTAAGGTTATGTCACTTAATCTTCTTATTCCCGATGAAACAGATCCCGTAATCTGGAGAGGTCCGATTATTGCAGGAACTGCAAAACAGTTCTGGACTGATGTTGTGTGGGACGATGTGGATTATATGTTCGTGGATATGCCTCCGGGAACAGGAGATGTTCCGCTGACAGTATTCCAGTCACTGCCGCTTGATGGTATTATCGTTGTCACATCACCGCAGGAACTGGTTTCTATGATTGTAGGTAAAGCTGTAAAAATGGCAAATATGATGAACGTTCCGATTATCGGACTTGTTGAGAATATGAGCTATGCTCTTTGCCCCGATTGCGGAAAGCATATCAATGTGTTTGGCGAAAGCCACATTGATAAGACGGCAAAGGATTTCGGGCTGAATGTGCTTGCTAAACTCCCTATCGACCCACAGGTTGCAAAGCTTGTAGACAGCGGTATGATTGAGCTTATGGAAACAGAAGCTGCGGACTCTATTGCTGACGCAGTTGAGAAATTCTGCAAGTAAAATAATTCTTTATAAGGGGAAATCTGTTTATGACAAAGGGTGAACTTGCATATAACAACTTCCTGAAAGGTTATAACTGCGCACAGTCAATTACAGCTGCATTTGCGCAGGAACTGGACTTGGACGAGAAAACAGCCGTTCGTCTTTCGGGAGGATTTGGTGGCGGAGTTGGCAGACTTCGTGAAATATGCGGCACTTTTTCGGGAATAGTAATTGTTGTAAGTGCTTTGTATGGATATTCTGAACCGAAAGATTTTGATGGTAAGAAAGCACTTTACGAAAGAATACAGTATCTTGCAGAGAAATTCCGTGAGGAGAATGGCAGCATTGTCTGCCGTGAACTTCTCGGACTGGAAAAAGCAGAGGGTTCTGCTATTCCGCAAGAAAGAACTCCCGAATACTATAAAAAACGCCCTTGTCCCGAATTATGCCGCTTTGCAGGTGACTTGCTGGAGCGGTATATTATGGAAAATCCTCCGAAAAAATTAAGTTTTTCAAACAAATTAGTCTAAACTTACCAAATAGCTATTGACTTTTGGAAGTGAATGTGCTATAATCCTAGTGAACAGGTAAGATTTCTGTTCGGACTGGAAATTATTTAGGAACAGGTGATTAAGTGTCAAAGGTCAATACAATATATGTTGACAACGCAGCAACTACAAAGATGAGCAAAACTGCGATTTCTGCAATGATGCCTTATCTGGAGGAGTGTTATGGTAATCCGTCCTCACTTCACACAGTGGGACAACTTGCGGCAGAAGCATTGGTTAAGGCTCGTCAGACGATTGCCGATTGCCTTGGTGCTGATGTGAAAGAGATTTACTTTACATCCGGCGGCAGCGAGTCGGATAATCAAGCTATTATTTCTTGTGCTGAAATCGGTGCCAGAAAAGGAAAAAAGCATATCATTTCTGACAAGATTGAGCATCATGCCGTTCTTCACACGCTGAAGAAACTTGAAAAACAGGGGTATGAAGTTACTCTCCTTGATGTTGACGGAGAGGGAAACGTCAATCCCGAAGATGTTCGCAATGCTATCCGAGAGGATACATGTCTTGTTACTATTATGGCGGCTAATAACGAAATCGGTACTGTTATGCCGATTAAAGAGATTGCTGCTATCTGCAAGGAAAAAAATGTTCTGTTTCATACAGACGCTGTACAGGCTGTGGGTCATATTCCTGTGAATGTAAAAGAAATCGGCTGCGATATGCTTGCTCTTTCGGCTCACAAGTTCCACGGACCCAAGGGTGTTGGTGCGTTGTATGTGCGTAAGGGTTTGTTCCCTGTAACGCTTATTGAGGGTGGTGCGCAGGAGCGAGGCAGACGAGCAGGAACAGAGAATATTGCTGGTATTTGTGCTATGGCTGCTGCAATGAAAGAAGCTGTTGACGCTCTTCCCGAAAACACAAATAAACTTACAGCAATGCGTGACAGACTTATTGAGGGTTTGAATGAAATACCGCATTCTATTCTCAATGGTTCTGCAGTGAATAGACTTCCGGGAAATGTGAACTTCTGCTTTGAGGGAATAGAAGGTGAAAGTCTTCTGTTACTGCTTGACGCTAAGGGTATTTGTGCTTCGTCTGGATCTGCTTGCACATCGGGTTCTCTTGATCCAAGTCATGTTTTGCTAGCGATCGGCAGAGTACACGAAGTTGCACATGGTTCTCTTCGTCTTAGTCTTTCAGAAGAGAATACACTTGAAGAGATGGATTATATTATCAAGTCGGTAAAAGAGGTAGTAGATTATCTGCGTCGTATTTCTCCGATTTGGCAGGATTTGCAGGAGGGTAAGAGAAACTATGTTATACAGTGAAAAGGTAATGGATCATTTTACAAATCCTCGCAATGTTGGCACAATGGATAATGCTGACGGTGTGGGTGAAGTAGGAAATGCCAAATGCGGAGATATAATGAAAATCTTTCTGAAGATTGACGATGATGTTATCACTGATGTTAAATTCAGCACATTTGGTTGTGGTTCTGCTATTGCAAGTTCAAGTATGGCAACTGAGATGATAAAGGGCAAGCCGCTTTCTCAGGCTCTTGAACTTACGAATAAGGCTGTTGTTGAGGCGCTTGACGGACTTCCTGCACACAAACTGCACTGTTCTGTTCTTGCTGAAGAAGCTGTAAAAGCTGCGGTTAAAGACTACTATGACAAGCACGGTATTGAATACGATAAGGAACAGTTTGCTCAGAAGCACGATTGTGAGCATTGCGGAGAATAAATGATTGCCGGTTTTATCTTATAGTGTTTAATGAAGTAATTATCGCCCCTTAATTTTGATATGTACTCTCTTATTGACAGTGGACTATCATTTTGAGGGGTGAATTTTTGTGAAAAAACTCCATCGCCACCACAGTGCAGCCGTCGGGCAGACCTGTGTCCTTGGCTGGTGTGAAC
>CAZTRH010000050.1:0-14437 GCA_964616605.1 uncultured Ruminococcus sp. | reverse complement strand
ATCTTCGACCCTGATTTAACAGACGAAACAGCAGATAATCATTCAGCAATAAACGAAATCGCTCAAAGCGGTGTAATTTTTGTGCCGTCAATTGATGAAGGAAATCTGCTTTGCGGCTTCGACAATCCCGAAGATATAGCAAAGTATTATCTTGAACAAGGCACTTCCAAAATTGTCATTACCCTCGATAAAAAAGGTGCATTTTACAAAAGCGCAAAAGAACAAGGTTATGCACCCACTTTCCGCGCAGACGCAGTAGTGGATACAAGGGGTGCAGGCAGTGCGTTTGCGGCAGGTTTGATAAGCGGATTGTGCGAGGAAATTCCGCTTTCAGAAGCAGTAGTGCGCGCCAATGCCTGTGGCTGTATCGCAATTCAGAGTGAGGGAGAAACTGAATGCCTGCCGACTATGGCGCAGCTGCGTGAGTATATGTTAAATCATAGATTTGTTGTGGACGAATGCAAATTCTACTAAACGATAAGAAAAAATTTCAAGAAGCTATAAAAATCGCTTCAATGCGCACAGGAACTGGACTTCACGGCTCTGTCGGGACACAGAACGAAAAGCTTATACACTCTGCATTAAAAAATTTCTTCGTGCCGTTTTCGGACGAACAGGAAATAAAAATCGGCAACTTCTTTGCGGACGCAGCGTCAGAGGACGGGATTTTTGAAATACAGACAAAAGACTTATACCGACTCAGTGAAAAGCTTAAAGTTTTTTTGGAGTATTCTCAAGTAACAGTAGTCCACCCCGTTATTCGCCGTTACAGAACAGTATATATAAATTCCGAAAGCGGCGAAATCGTATATGCGTCAGCTTTCAGAAATCTGAAGTCCAATCTGTCTGTATTTGACGAGCTTTATTCGCTGCGCAGTTTTCTGAATGACGAAAATTTGCGAATAGTGCTAGCGGAAATCATAGCGGAAAAACGAGTTTATTTCCACGGAAATGAAATTCCCGATATAACAAACAAAACACAGCGGCGCAAGTGCGTTATAGAAAAAGCGCCGCTTGAGCTTTTGGGCGGCATCGTTCTGGAACGGCAAAATGATTATTTATGCTTTCTTCCTGAAAATCTGCCGCAGCAATTCACAAAAAAAGAACTATGCAAGGCGGCTTCAGAAAGCCGTTCTTCGTTGCGCACCGAAATACTTCGCACAGTCGGGATTATCGAAAAAGTGTCAAAAAAAGGCAAAGAGTACGTCTACGGCATAAACGAAAAATTCATAAATGGGGGAGATAATTCAGATGGTTGAATTTGTAGTCGGAACAGCGAACCTTGACGTGTCGGGGCGAGTGCGCTCTGAAATTATCTCGATGCTGGAAAAAGGCAATCTGAAAAATCATATTATATATATTGTCCCCGAACAGTTTGAGTATGAAACCGAACGTGAAATATATGTGCTGCTTCGTGAGAGAAATCTCCTTACCAGAAGCGGAGTAATCGAAATCAGAACATTTACTTCCCTCATAAACGAAATTCTGTCCCAATGTGATGACGCTTTGCCGCTTGCAGACGATGTTGTAAAAAGCATTGCAATGTTCAGAGCTGCAAACGATTCAGGAACAGAGCTTCAGACGCTTGGCGGAATACGGAAAAAGCACGGCTTCTCACAGAAAATTCTCGGCACAATAGACGCATTTAAAGCTGTCGGAGTAGGTGCTATTGAGCTTGAAAAAGCCGTAGACGAAATAACTCACAGTGATAATCCGCTTTCCGGGAAAACTCTCCTTATTAAAAAACTTGCTGATGTGTCGCTGCTTTTCACAAATTATAATGCTCAGCTTTCAGGAAGATATCTGGACGCTGCGGACAGAGCGATGCTTGCTGCGGATAGACTGGTAAGTTCGGGAATATTCGGAGACTGCAACGTTTTTGTTGACTGCTTCAACGATTTCACTTTTGCCCAGCTCCAATTTATAAAAAGAATGATTACTGCCGCCGATAACGTGATGTTCGGGTTTTCGGCAGATTATAACAGCAAGAACGAGGTTTTTTCTGCAGCAAACGCCAATATCAGTGCAATAACCGCTGCGGCAGACTCAGAAGGTATCCCCACACGAATTATAAACGATGGTATTCAGTGTCGTATTGCAGACGGCAGCATACTCAGCGAACTCGTCAAAAACGCTTTTGGGGGTGGAAAATCAACCGTTCAGTCCGATAATTACGATAATTCAATAGAGCTTGTCGCTTCTTCGGATATTTACGAAGAGCTTGATTATGTATGCTCAAAAATAATTTCACTCACTGAGCAGAAAAAGTTCCGCTATAAAGAAATCGCAGTTCTTTGCGCTGATAATGCTGTGTATTCAAATTACGCAGAAATTATTTTCAAGAAATATAATATCCCTGTTTACCTTGACGCACGTCAGCCGATAATCTCAATGCCGCTTGTAAATGCTGTTCTGGCAACGCTTTCGGCTTTGCAGAATTTCAATGTTGACACTGTTTTAAGCTGCGTAAAAACAGGTTTTTACAGCAAGTACGATGCAAAAAAAGAAAAGCGCGTAGGGCTTTCGGACTATGACATCAACACATTTGAAAATTATATTTTTGAGTGGGCAATAGAAACCTCTCACCTAAAAAAGCCCTTTACTTTCAAAAATTCATTTTCTGAAACAGATTACGAACAACTTGCCGCTGAAGAAGTGCGCAAGGGTACTGCCGAACCTCTCTGGAAACTTTCAAAGGAAATTTCAAAAGGTACAACAGACGGCGCAGTCCTCACCGAAAAAATTTATTATTTTATCAAGGATACCATGGGCATTCAGCGTGTGATAACGTCCGATACTATTGCCGACAAGCGAACAGCAGAAAAAGTCGAACTGTACACACGCCTGTGGAACGCAGTTGCAGGAATTTTAGAGTCGCTTCACAGAGAGCTTTCGGGTGTTCAGATTACCCTTTCGGATTACACGGAGCTGTTCCGCGAACTTTGTACCGCGCAAACGCTAAGCACACCGCCCAAAGTTTCTGACTGCGTTCTTGTAGGAGATATTGACCGCACCCGTGCAAGCGGTGTTAAAGCTGCATTTATTGTCGGCGCAAGCTATGAATCTTTCCCTACGCCTGCGGTGGAGTCCGGAATTTTTTCGCAGTATGAAACGGAACTTATACGAAGCGGTTTCAGCGAAGCTGGAAATAATAACGTTTACAATCTCAATCTGAAATCAATAAGGGAACAATTTTCATTGTCGCTGTATCGTGCATACAAAGCGGTTTCTTTGCCATGCGAATATTTGTGCGTTTCCTACCCTCGCATGAGCAGCGGCGGTGATAATTCGGAACGCTCTGAAATCATCACGAAAATCTCGGAATCCTTCAATCTGCGAGTAAAATCAGCAGGGGACTTCCCCGCTGTTTTCTTCTGCCGCAGCGAACGTGCAGCAAAATTGCGCTTTGCGGAAAATTTAAGCAGCAATTCCCGTGAAAACGCTGTATTAGGCGAAGCACTCCGTCAAAACAGCGTTGAGGACGGCGTTTTTGTGGAAAAGCTTTTGGAAATACACAACGAGCATGACTCAAACGACTCCGCCGAACAGCGTCAGAAGCTCATCGCACACAACATCTCCCCCCAATCCGCAAGCTTGCTGTTCCCTGAAAAAATCGGTGCTACCGCTATAGAAAAACTGTCTGCGTGCAAATTCAATTTCTTTGCAGAATACGGTCTGAATATACGGCAAAGAAATCAGCGCACATTCAATCCCACTCGTCGCGGCGACGCTATCCACTATGTGCTTGAAAAAGTAATCGGCTGCTACAGCGGCGATTTAAGCAAGCTTTGTGCGCTGCACCGTGCAGAACTTCAGCAGCTTTCAAGAGAATATCTCTCGGAATACTGCGCACTTGAAACAAATAACACTTTCGCTGAGGACGCACGCAGCAGATTTCTTTTTGAAAATATCGCAAATTCTGCGGCAGATGTCCTTATAGCAATGCAGGCGGAATTCTACGCAAGAGGCTATCGCCCGAAGTTCTTTGAGCTTGATTTAAACTCAAAAGAGCCGCAGTATATCCCCGACAATGACGGCAAAATTTCTTCTGAACTCGCCCCCGCCGAGCTTTATAGTGAAACCTCTCAGAAATCGCCTGAACCTGCTCAGACCGGTACCGTTCCATCTCCGTCTGACGGAAACGAAGCGCCCTACATTCTCACTTCTCCGCTTAAAATAAAGATTTCCGATACGCAGTCCGTTATTATTTCAGGGCGAATAGACCGTGTAGATATGTTCACTGTGAATATCGATAACGATAATAAAACCTATGTCCGTGCAGTTGATTACAAAAGCTCTGTTCACAGTTTCAATCTGTGCAATGCTATGAGCGGTATGAATATTCAAATGCTTCTGTACCTTATTGCATTACTGGAAGCGAACAAATACAATCCTACCGTAAATCTTACAGCAGGCGGATTAAGCTATATTCCATCTAAGAGCAGCGGTGCAGTGAGCGACATCACTACCGCTTTCAGACTCCTTGCAATGAGCCACCGTCAAAGCAGCCTGCTTGTAAAAGACAGCAATACTTTAAAGGATTATGACGAATACACACGTTTTCTGACGGACAGGATCATTCAATCTGACGGAATGGCAGAGCTTATGGCAACAGATGATATATCCACGCTCTCCCCTGCTGAATTGCAGAATTACCAAAATTATAAGAAAAGTATCGAAGAATTGCAAAAATCTTTTACACCCGATGAATACAATCAAATAAATCTTGATAAATTCGACGAACTGAAAAAAGACCTTTTGGATTTCATCACCCAAAAGCTATCCGAACTTTTCAGCGGTGATGTCAGCGCAATTCCGCTGATTTTCAAGGAAAAATCAGTGGACGCAAAGGGAAAATCCTCATCAAAAACAAAATCTCCCTGCGATTATTGCCGTTTTGGAGATATCTGTAAGAACTGCGGAAAATGTTCTAAAGAAGTAAAGGAAAAAGACTGGCAGAACAAATATTCTGATTTCCCAAAGGAGAAGTGACAATGGGAGCGAATGAAGTAAAATTCAACGAAGGGCAGCTTAAAGCGATAAATGCCGCACATACCGACCCTATTGTCGTAACAGCGGCTGCAGGCAGCGGAAAAACACTCATTCTGGTAGAGCGAGTAATACGGCTGCTGTGCAACAGAAACCTTGATATAGCGGCTGACAAGCTTGCAATTATGACTTTCACAAGAAACGCAACACAAAGCCTTCGTGAAAAACTGAATAAAGCGTTCGCCGAAAAACTCGCCTGCCCTGCTCTTTCCGACGAGGACAGGGATTACCTTTCCGAGCAGCATTTCAGACTTCGCAGTGCGAATATCTCAACAATAGACGCTTTTTGTCTAAAAGTAATCAAGGAAAATCCCGAATCATTCGGACTTCCCGTTAATTTTGCGGTAGCCGACAGTGCAAAACAAGCCGCTATGCAGTCACAGGCGATAAACATCGCAATGCAGGCTTTCTATAACAAATCCGATGACGGTGAAAACAGCTTTACAGACGAAGAACGTTCTGCGCTGTTCTACACTTTCGGTTTTGAAAACGACAGTGCTTTACAGGAACAGATTATTAGCTTTGCGACAGAGCTTTCCACCTGCGCAGACGCTGAAAAATGGCTCAGCAATGCCATTGACATTTATAAAGATGAGAGTACGCTTGAAAAACAATACATCGGAGTATTCAGACCATCGCTGCAGCCGCTGATGTCACGAGCGGAAGCGCTTTTGAATGAGTATGATGAAATACTTGAAAATATAGAAAATGAAGCCGAAGAACTTGCGGCTGACATCAAAAAGAAAAAAAGCGCACTTACACTGATTGATGAAGTACTCCCCATAATGCAAAATTATGCGCAGCTTGACAAACAGCGTTTCAAAACGGCACTCGACAGCTTTAAAGTGTTCTGTGACAATCCCGGTATTTCCACTCTCGGAGATTTTTTCGCTGTTGTGCGTGCTTTTCCCGAAATGCCGAAAATCGGCGTAAAAGGTGCTAAAGTGCCGTCACGACCGCTGTTTACCGAAATCAAAAACAGTCTTTCCGACATTGCAGCGTCACTTTCAAACAGCTCTTTCGACAGTTCGCGTTTTTCATTGGAGCGACAGCAGACTGTAATCCGCTCTTTCGTGAAGCTTACACGGGTATACAGCGACAGCTTGTGGTTTATAAAATCCACAAACGGGTGTATTGATTTCTCTGACGCCGAACTCTTGCTGCTCAATAAATTGCGCAATGACGAGGTTTTCTGCAATGAGTTAAGCTCGCGTTTCAGCTGTGTTATCGTAGATGAGTTTCAGGACTCAAACGACATTCAAGCGGAGATATTCAAAAAGCTCACTCCGACAAATCTGTTCTATGTAGGCGATATCAAACAGTCAATATATGCGTTTCGAGGCGGAAATCCCGAGATTATGGCGCAGCTGTGCGACGGAAAAGACAATTTCAGACCGCTGGAACTGAATTACAATTACCGCTCACGAAAAACGATAATTGATTTTGTAAATGCCGCTTTCTGTGGACTGATAACCCGTGAATACGGTGGAGTGGATTACGATACGAATCAAAACCGCCTGCGATTCGGTGCGGAATACTTTCCGGAAATCCCACAGGAAAACAGACAGCTTTACTCTGCTGATATATTTTTCGTTGATGGAAAACCCGAAGCCTGCGACAAGGAGTTTTTCCAAGCTCGCTTTGTTGCAAGAAAAATCAAGGAACTTCACGATAACGAAAATTTTAAAATCACCCGAAACGGAGAGCTTACACGTCCTTCGTACTCGGATTTTCTGATACTTATGCGAACAGGGCAGCCTATCGCAGCATATCGGAAAGCATTGGCAGAGCTTGAGATACCTTCTTCTGCGCCGCGCGGACGAAGCTTTTTGCAATCTGAAGAAGTCTGCATTCTGTTGAATTATCTTACGATTATTGACAATCCGCTTAAAGATGAAGAAATGCTTAAAGTACTGATGTCGCCTGTATATCGTTTTACAGCGGACGAAATTGCGGAAATTCGTGTGGGACTGGTCGGAACTGAAAGCAGCGCACTCACCGAAAGCCAGAAAAAGGCTTGTGCAAAAAACGCAAAGAAATATTCCCTGTACAAGTGCCTCACAAGCAGCTTGCAGCCGCTTGAGTTAAGCGAAATATCCAAAACAGAAACAGGTGTTATCAATCGTGCGCAAAACGAAAAGATAACCCATTTCATGGCTGACCTTGACGCATTCAGAAAACTCGTAAGCTCAGACTCACTTTACAGGCTGATTTGCCGTATTTATGAAGAAACCGACCTTGAAGCGATCGCCGCAGCTTTTGAGGACAGCGCACAGCGTGTTGCCAATATCCGACAGCTGCGCAGTATGGCTGCTGATTTTGAAAAACGTGACGGCGGCAGTATTTCTGATTTTTTGCGGTATATAGAACGTGTAAAAAATTACCAATCGCAAAAAGTCGAGGACGCTTCCCGACCGCAGGATACAGCCGATGCCGTTCAAATAATGACTTTCCACGCAAGCAAAGGACTGGAAGCTCCCGTGTGCATTCTTACAGAGCTTGATACACAGCTTTCAATAAAAGACTATTCGGGAACTTTCCTGTCGCACCGCAGCCAATATTTTGCGCTTATGGACGTTGACTCAAAACGCAGAGTAAAATCAAAAACTTTCCCATATTGTGCGCTTGAAAGGCTGAACAGAAAGCGTGCGTGCGGCGAAGAGCTGCGCCTTATGTATGTGGCGCTCACTCGTGCAAGAGAAAAGCTCATAATGGTGACGAAAGGAAAATTTGACGATTGGTGCAGCAGCGTCCTTGACAGTGAACAGCCGCAGATTGTTTTTGAGAGTGCAGCGCCGTTCAAGTGGATAGTAAGCTCTCTCATGCGTTATGCTGAAACTGCTGAAAGCGGCTGCATATTAAACGGATTAAACAGCCGCATTATACAAGAAACCTATGACGGCATGCCGCCTGTTTTCCAAAACACAGAACAGGAGGAAATATCGCGGATAGAAAAATTCTCAATCACTGACGAAGAAATCTCGCATCTTAAAAAAGCGATAAATTTCCGTTATCCTTACGAAGAAGATACAACCCGACAGGAAAAATTTTCTGTTACGGAGCTTGCACATCGTAATTCCACCATGCCTGTAACGCTGAAACTTCCCGATTTTGACAAAAAAATGATACTCTCAGGCGCTGATAAAGGAAACGCCTATCACACGCTTATGGAACATATCGCAATAGAAAAATTCAAATCATCTCACGAAAGCGAATATTCTGAGCAATCCACAAGTGAAATCAGCAGACTCAAGCAATTGCGGAAGCTCTCCCCTGCCGAAGCCGATGCTATTGACCCGGAACATATTTCAGCTTTCTTCAGAAGCGAACTTGGCAAGCGCCTGCTTAATTCAGATGAAATTCACCGTGAAGCTCCCTTCTTTGTGGAAGTGACAGGTGAGGAAATCGGCGAGGACGACTTGAAAGAAATACTGCTGCAGGGTCGCATAGATCTGTATTTCGTGGAACACGGAGAAATTGTAGTAGTGGATTACAAATCCGATAATATAATTAGTCTTGAGAAAGAGAAGGAAAATTACGCAAAACAAGTAAAAATTTACAGCACCGTTCTCCCTCGACTAACAGGAATGAGCGTAAAGGAAGTATATCTCTACCCGTTTACGCTCGGAAAGGCAATAAAAATTCAATGAAAAAAATTATAATATCACTGCTTGCGGCAGGACTGGCTGCGGCATCTTTAATAACTTCCGCTGCGGCAGATGGCTTTGCTGTAGGAACAGAAACCGTGCTGCCGACTGCTGCTCCATACGACAGAAAACACGTTGAAATACTATGGAGTACCAATGAAGCGCAAACAGCAGGCGCACCTGTTGTTTGCAGCAGCAGCGAGGGCGATTACGTCCTCATGCCTGTTCTCAATAAGGTGAATAAGCTTAATTCAAAGGACGGCTCAATTGCAGCGACAGCAGTGCTTGACGATAAAGTTTCAACAAATGTTAAAGGTGCAATTTCCGATAAAACAATGGTGCAGCCTGCCAGAAACACGCTTTACGCAATTAACACTGACGACATGAGCATAATATCGTCACGGAAATTCGGAGAAATTTCCACAAACTGCGCCGTTGACGGATCTCTGGCATATTTCGGTTACAAGGAAGATACAGGGTACAAATTTGTTTGCGCCGACATTGCAAATACCCTTGACACCGTCTGGGAATATTCCTCAAAAAGCGCAGTCACTTCCCCGTCCTATATCGGTGATTTGATTATTTTCGGTTCAGGAAATAATCTTGTTGTAAGAACAACTGATGGAAAATTTGTGGAAAACACACTGCCAAGCGAGATTACACATATAATTTCAGGAAAATATGCAGTGTTTATGACGTGCAAAGACGGCACTATCAAAAAAATTCGTCTGGAAAATGACGGAGTCATTGAAGAAGATTCTTTGATGAGCTGCGAAGTCGGCGGCGAACTTACGGCAATGGCAGAATATAACAACAGCATTTACGTTGGCTCGGAAGATGGCTTCTTCGTGCTGGACGGATTGAATATGGAAATCCGATTGTCATATAAAAATCTGAAAAACTCGTCTGCACCGCTGATATGCTATGGCAACGGTCAGCGAGCTTTTACGGTAGCATACAGCGATGCCGAAAAGCGTGATGTACTGTACAGCATACTCGACACGGACGAGGAGCAGACACTGAATGACGTTATCAAGATAATCGACTTCACAGATGGTCACTTCACCGCTTCCCCGAAAGGAACAATGTACTTCCGAACAGCCGATGGCAAGCTGTGGGCAATTGCCGAAACAGAAATAAGCTATCTTCTGATCGCAATAAAAATTATTCTGACTCTTGCAATTCTGGTATTTCTGTATCTCATATTCCGTGCATGGCTAAAAAAACACGGAAAGAACAACCCACCATCATTTTTAAGCGGCAAGAAATAATAGTCAACTAACCTTTATTGGCCATTGATTTTTAAAAACTAATGTTGTATAATAGAACAGAGGTGTTGAGTATGAAAACTGTTTCCTACGAGTTGAAAAACCTTCAGATAAAGCGTGTAAACCCTGATGAAATTGTGTTTGTAAAACTCGCCGCAAAGGGTGCTATGGGTGAACCCGGCTGCATTATAATGGTTTCTAAAACTGACTCCGAAATCCGCAGCGGCAAAGCGAATTTCATCAGCGGTCATTATAAAATTGACAAGCTTGCAAAGTTTTTTCCGCTTATCAGCGACTATTTAAACGATGTTCAGAAGCCCGAAGGTTGGGGTAAAATCAACCTCGGTGCAGGAAACATACTGTTTGTGCGTTCAGATTATCTTCAACGCTTTGAAGAACGTTTTTCGGGGAAGTTTGAGGACGAAATCAATATGTACTGGCATGATGCAGCTGTTGAGCTGTTGAATGATAAATAAAAACAGGAGGATTTTCAAATGGAAATCACACTTAAAAATGCAAAATGCAGAGCGGTTATCTACTCCAAAGGTTCGGAGCTGAAATCGCTTCTTGTAAACGGACGCGAGCTTATGTGGAGCGGCGACCCTATGTTCTGGGCAAACACTTCTCCCGTACTTTTCCCGATGATCGGCACTCTTAAAGAGGGAAAAACAGTAATCAACGGTAAGGATTACCGCCTGCCGAAGCACGGCTTTGTCCGTGACTTTGAACATACTCCCGAAAGCATTACCGCAACATCTGCAACGCTTTCAATGGAGCAGAACGAAACAACAAAAGCTTGCTTCCCCTTTATGTTCAAGTTCTCGATTAACTATACACTT
The DNA here is from genome assembly GCA_964616605.1 of uncultured Ruminococcus sp. Taxonomy (GTDB): domain Bacteria; phylum Bacillota; class Clostridia; order Oscillospirales; family Ruminococcaceae; genus CAG-115. The sequence goes on along the minus strand of CAZTRH010000050.1, from coordinate 3,634 downwards.
CTTGAGGACGGTGTAAAAATCACTAAGACTGTAAAGAACAACAGCGATATGGATATGCCTTTTGCAATCGGCGCACACCCTGCGTTCGCAGCACCCGGTGATTTTTCCGACTATCGTCTGGAGTTCCCCGAAACAGAAACCGCCAATACTCCGAATTACAACACAAAAACAGGTCTTTATGAGAATGAAAACCGCCGTATGCTTATAAACAACAGCAAAGTTCTTCCTCTCAATCACGAGATGTTTATGAACGATGTTCTTCATATGGAAAAACCTGCTTCCCACAACGTAAAACTGCTTGACAAGGATAACAAGGGCGTTCTGGTTGAATTTCCCGATTACTCAAGCCTCGGCATATGGCAGGCAAAGAACGCACCGTTCCTTTGCATTGAGCCGTGGTGCGGATCACAGGACTATGACAACGGAAACGGCGTTTTCGCTGACAAAACAGGCGTTGTAACGCTCAAGGCAGGCGAGGAGAAATCTTTCGTTTACACTATCCGTGCAGTTTGAACAGCTTGTAAGATTTAACAATAACAAAACCCGTGGATTTCGTCCACGGGTTTATTTGATATCCATATTCAAATCATATAGAAGCAATAATTTCCTTAGCCCTTGACAGCAGCACTTCCCTGTCGTTCTTAAGGGATTCTTCCAGAACTTCGTCAAGAAGCCTGCGAAGCACTTCACCCATCTGCGGCGAGGGACGCATGAACTCTTTAAGGTCAGTTCCTGAAATCATAAGATCTTTTACATTAAGACAAGCGTTTTCTGCAGCGATTTCCCGAGCGATATCCATTGCCTGACGTGCAACATCAATCCTGTAACGGCAAAAATCGGCTTTTGCGCCATCGTCAGCCATATGCGCGTACATAATATCGCAAAATCTGTCCATACCAACTTTTGAAAGCAGTTTTCTTATATGCTTTCGTGATAAATCCAAGGGATAGTCATGGTATTTGACAATTGTCACAATGCGCTCTCTGAGCTCATTGGACGCTTTGTATTCACGCAAAAGCTCGTCCGCCAACCGCATACTTTCGTTTGCGTGACCCGGGAAATGCCATGCACCCTCCATGTCCTCAATCTTGCACAGCGGTTTTCCCATATCGTGAAAAAGCATTGCAAGACGCAGCGCAGGTTCGCAAGGAGCGTTTTCCACCGCTCTTGCCGTATGCTCGTAAACGGTGCTGTTGTGATAAATGCAGTGCTGCTCATAGCCAATCATCACTTCAAGCGGCGGCAGGATACAAGAAAACACATCGGAGAAATCCATCATCACTCTGCGCACGTCCATTCCGCAAAGCAGTCTTGTAAGTTCTGAAAAAATACGCTCTTTTGATACTCTTGACAATGTGCCTCTCAGTTCTTTTATAGTCTGCGCAGTTTTTTCCTCAATCCCAAATCCCAGAACCGCCGAAAAGCGCAATCCTCTGAGTATCCTCAATGAGTCCTCATTAAAACGCTGTACAGGCTCTCCAATACAGCGGATAATTTTTGTTTTTATATCGTCAATACCGCCAAACGGGTCTACTAAACCACGCTTGGGACTGTAAGCTATACCGTTTATCGTGAAGTCCCTGCGTGATAAATCATCGCAAATGCTTTTGGTAAATGAAACATAATCGGGGTGTCTGCCGTCTGAATACTCACCATCAGAGCGGAAAGTGGTAATTTCAACGCTTACTCCTTTGTACAAGACAGTTACCGTTCCGTGTTTCAGACCGGTTTCAATCACTTTGCAGTCTGAAAACACTCTGCACACTTCATGCGGCAGCGCAGCCGTTGTTATATCAAAGTCGTGAGCCGAAAGTCCCATAAAATTATCACGGACACAGCCACCTACAACGTAGGCTTCAAATCCGGCACTTTCCAATTTATCGAGTATTTCACAAATATGACAAGGCAAATTCATCGCTTCACCACCCCAAAGAAAATATTCATGCACATTTAATATTTTAACACAAAAAAGAAAAAAAAACAAGTCGTTTTTTGCGAATTCTCTTGACAAAAAAACTGAATTGTGATATACTCAAAAGGAAATATTTTTCAGGAGGTTATTGTATGAAATTCAACGATATTGAGTTTGACACATATCTTAAGAACTATCCCGATAAAAACGGATATTTTGGAAAATACGGCGGATCTTATGTTCCAGAAAATCTTCAGGCTGCGCTTGATGAGATCACAACAGCGTATTATACGATTTGCAAATCATCAAAGTTCATCAGCGAACTTCGCAGAATACGCCGTGAGTTTCAGGGACGTCCGACACCGATTTCCTATCTAGAAAGGCTGTCGTCAACAGTGGGAAATGTTCAGCTTTACGTTAAGCGTGAGGATCTCAACCACACAGGCGCACATAAGCTGAACCATTGCATGGGCGAAGCACTTCTTGCAAAGTATATGGGCAAGAAAAAGATTATCGCTGAAACAGGCGCTGGTCAACATGGTGTGGCTCTCGCAACAGCTGCGGCTTATTTCGGATTGGAATGCGATATTTATATGGGCGCAGTTGATATCAGAAAACAGGCACCCAATGTCGCAAGAATGAAAATTCTCGGTGCAAATGTTATTGAAGTTACAGAAGGACTTCAGACGCTCAAAGAAGCTGTTGACGCTGCATTTGCCGCTTACCTCAACGATTACAAGAACACTATTTATTGCATAGGCTCTGTTGTAGGTCCTCACCCGTTCCCTATGATGGTGCGTGATTTCCAGAGTGTTGTTGGAATTGAAGCCCGTGAGCAGTTTCTTGAAATGACAGGCGAGTTGCCTGACGCAGTAGTTGCTTGTGTAGGCGGTGGCTCTAACGCAATGGGAATGTTTGCAGGATTTTTGAACGATCCCGTTGATATCTATGGTGTTGAACCTCTCGGACGCGGCGAAAAGCTGGGCGACCACGCTGCAAGCCTGAAATACGGAACAGAAGGCGTAATGCATGGATTCAACTCTATTATGCTTAAAGACGGGAATGGTAATCCTGCTCCAGTATATTCCGTTGCAAGCGGATTGGATTACCCATCGTCAGGACCCGAACACGCATTCCTCCACGACATCGGCAGAGTAACCTATGATGTTGTAAACGATGAAGAAACAATTGATGCATTCTTCAAACTGTCGAGATTAGAAGGCATAATCCCTGCAATCGAAAGTTCACACGCTGTGGCATATGCGCTGAAGCTTGCGAAGAAAATGCAGACAGGCTCTATTCTTATCAATCTCTCCGGACGTGGTGATAAGGATATGGACTATATCATTGAAAAATACGGCATAAAATAATAAAATCTGCCTTGGCTTGCAAAGTCAAGGCAGATTTTTTATAATTCACAAAAAATCCGGAATAATCAAGTAACAGAATATCGTTCAATAGCTTTCATGCTGAGCATATTCAATAAAAGATGAGATGACAAAGCCATTGTGCAGATGTATTCAAAACACAGCGTTTTTTTGCTTTATAGCATTGTTGACTTATTATCCGTACACACTATATGATATTGTTATCAAAAGATTTCCTTACTTTCGGGTAAATACTAAAAACCGCTGAACCCTCTGTGAAAAGGATTCAGCGGCACACTGGTTGCGGGAGCAGGATTTGAACCTACGACCTTCGGGTTATGAGCCCGACGAGCTA
>CAZTRH010000049.1:8287-14652 GCA_964616605.1 uncultured Ruminococcus sp. | reverse complement strand
TGCAATGACTGCGATTATGGGAAAAAGAAAAACTGCGCAGGCTGTTCCGACTCCAGCGGCTGCCCGTTCGGAAAGAAGTGCTTTGTATACGATTACATAAAAAACGGCGGCGATGACAATTACAAATTGTTTAAAAAGCAGCTTATCAGTGAAATAAACAATCTTAATATAGTTGGTCTGCCGCCTGTTACGGAATTGTATCCGATAAACGGTGAGCTTGTGAATTTAAGTTACAGACTGCCAAGCGGTGATAAAGTAAAGCTGTTTGATGACAGTGATATATATCTTGGAAATCAGGTTGAATGCGAATTTAACGATGACGAGATAAAGCGTTATTTTGGGGTTGTGGCAGGAATGGATTTTCTTGTTGTTGCTGAGTACAGCGAGGATTTTACTAACACTGAACTGATAGCCTACATCAGACGCTGAAAGGAATTTTTATGTCTACTACAAAAGATTATCTGGAATTTGTGCTGGAGCAGCTAAGCTTGCTTGATGATATAAGTTATCGTCAGATGATGGGCGAGTATATGATTTATTATAAAGGTAAGATTGCGGCGTATATATGTGACGACAGGTTTCTTATAAAGCCTGTGCTGAGTGCAAGTCGGCTGATGCCGAATGCGATTTACGAAAAACCGTATGATGGTGCAAAGGAAATGCTGCTTTGCGACAACATTGACGACAAGGAGTTTTTGAAAACACTGTTCGAAGCGATATATGATGAACTTCCTGCCGGAAAGGTGAAAACAAAAAAATTATGAATATTTTAGCGCTTGAAAAGAGAATGTGGCAAGCTGCAAAAGACGGTAAAAAAGTTGATTTTTTGAAACTTGTCTGTGCTGACGCTGTTATGGTGTGCGGCGGTTATCGCTGTACTGGTGCAGAATATGCCGTGTTAATCGGCGATTTTGGTATTGCTAATTTTGAAATCAGCAATTTTCAAACTGTCTGCGAGTCGGAAAACATTATACAAGTATATTATGTTGTTACTACAACTGCAAATTCTATGGAGAATGATGATCTGGCAGGAAAATTTCACGTTACATCAACATGGGTAAAACGCAACGGTGAATGGAAACTTGTGTTAAATATGGATTCGAGAATAATATAAGGGTAAAAGTTAATTATTGATTATCCTTTTGGGGGAATTACAATGAATTTATCTGAATTTGAAGAGGAATTTGCAGTCCTTGGGGATAACTATAAGACCAAGGAACTTGACCGATTTAACCGCAGCCTTATAAAGCGGCGTGTGAACGTTGATTTTCTGGCAGATATAGTTCTTGAAGATCAGAGGTTTCACAGGACGTATTTTCAGGTTTCACTTGCGCAGCGAAAAACGATGGAGGAGAAACTGCGGTTTATCGAGGATAATTTCGATAAATTGCAGGACTGGTGGCACGTCGATCAGCTTTTGCAGTTTGTGGACAAGTATCTTGTATTCGACAAGGTATACGAAAAGGCGAAAAGCTACATTCGGGACGAACGTCTTTTTGTGAGAAGATGGGGTTATGTGATTTTTATGACTTCACTTGTAAAAGACGAGGAAAATGCGGACAAAATCTTTTTTCTGTTCAAGGACGATGACGAGTATTATGTTCAGATGGCACAGGCGTGGCTTATTTCATATCTTGGGATTTATTATCCCCAAAAAACGGCTGAATATCTGAAGAAATGCAGTTTGAAATATAACATTGTCGGAAAGGCTATTCAGAAGATCTGCGATTCGTTCAGAGTGAGCGGTGAAAACAAGAATATGTTCAGAGAAATCCGTAAGCTTTACAAGTAATTCGATGTCTGGAGGCGTGTATTGCTACTGTAAGATTAAAAACAAACAGGCTGTTTCTGAGAGAGGTTCAGCCCAACGATGCGGAAGAAATATTTGAATGCTGGTTTCAGGATAAAGATGTTTCGCAATATATGTGGTGGGAAGCAAGTACAGACATAGCCGACGCACAGCAGTTTATCGATTTTGAACTGCAAAACGTGGAAAGTAAGAATTGGAACAGGTGGCTTATTATTCCCGAACGATCGAAAAAATAATCGTCACTTGTCTGCTGTATTTCAATGAAGAAGAGGGACATTGGGATATTTCGTATAATCTTGGAAAAGAGTACTGGGGTTTGGCTATGCAACAGAAGCTATGAAAGCGGTTTTAAGATACGCTGTCGGAGTACGAAATATAGATGTGGTGTATAGTACTTATGCAGTTGAAAATAAGCGTTCGGGAAACGTGCTGAAAAAATTGGGGTTTGAATTTGTTAAAGAAATTCCGTATGTCTGCAATGGCGGAAAAACGGTTACAACATGTATTTACTGTAAATACGAACCAACTTATCCGTTTTATTGCAGCGCTTAATCCTGTGATTGATTATTTGATATATATCATTTTGCCGTCCGATATCAATTCGGGCGGTTTTTGTTCACTTTAGGCGTTGATGATGAGAACTGTATTAGTTATTATGAACAAAGATAACCTGTCGGATTGTTTAAAATTCACAAATGTCTACCATTGAAAAAAACAAAACACTGTGCTATAATGGTATAGTTGATTTGAAAATATGAAAGAGGGATATTCTTGGCAAAAAGCTATACTATAAATATGACCGAAGGGTCGGTATTGAAGAAAATGCTGTTGTTTTCACTGCCGCTGATGGCGTCGGGCGTGCTTCAGCTTTTGTTCAATGCAGCCGATGTAATCGTATTGGGTAAATTTGCAGGAGATAACGCAATGGGAGCGGTGGGTTCAACTTCATCGCTTATAAATTTATTTATAAACCTGTTTGTGGGGTTGTCTGTCGGTGTAAACGTAATCGCTGCAAGAGCGCACGGTGCTAATTCAAAATCCGATATGAACGATATTGTGCATACTTCAATGCTGTTATCGGTTATAAGCGGCGCATTCCTTATGGTTGTGGGACTTATACTTGCACCCGAAATGCTGGTGCTTATGAAATCTACGGAAAATCTGCTTCCGCTTGCTACACAGTATCTCAGAATTTACTTTATCGGAATGCCTGCGACAATGGTTTACAATTTTGGTTCTGCAATTCTTAGAGCTATCGGAGATACCAAAAGACCGCTGTATTTCTTGTTTGCAGCAGGTGTTATAAATGTTCTGCTTAATCTGTTGTCGGTTATACTGCTTCAGATGGGTGTGAGCGGAGTTGCAATTGCAACTGTAATTTCACAATATGTTTCGGCGGCACTGGTTGTAATCTGTCTTATCAAGGAAAAGAGCGCAGTGCATCTTGATTTAAAGCAGCTGCGGCTGAACGGCAGAGTAATGCTTTCTATTACAAAAGTCGGACTTCCTGCAGGACTTCAGGGAATGATTTTCTCGCTTTCAAACGTTGTTATACAGTCGTCTGTAAATCTTTTCGGTGATACGGTGGTTTCGGGGAATACCGCTGCGCAGTCTATTGAGGGCTTTATCTATACCGCTATGAATACCTTCTACCAGGGAGCTATTTCTTTTACGGGACAGAATGTCGGTGCAAAGCGGTATGACCGTGTTCCGAAAATACTTGCAAGCGCATTAAGCTGCGTAATGGTCGCAGGACTGGGGCTTGGCTGGCTTGCGGTACTTTTCGGACGTCCGCTGCTTGGAATTTACTCCGATGAACCTGCTGTTATCGAAGCAGGCTACACAAGACTTTCTGTAATCTGCACTACTTATGCGCTGTGTGGTATGATGGACGTTATGGTCGGAATGCTGCGAGGACTTGGGTATTCTGTGATGCCGATGATAGTGTCGCTGTGCGGAGCGTGCGGACTGAGGCTGTTGTGGATAGCGACTGTTTTCCAAATCCCTGAATACCATACTATAAACACAATTTATCTCTCGTATCCGATATCGTGGGGGATTACATTTATGACTCACGTTATCTGTTATGTTGTGATATGGAACAGGCTGAAAAAGAAAGAGGGTCTTTCCCGAAAAAAGGAGATGACTGTAAGTGATAATTGACGCACACGCACATATTTATCCCGACAAGATTGCACGGAACGCTGTAAAGGGAATTTCAGACTTTTATGAAATGCCTGTAATGCTTGACGGCACTGTTGAGGGTTTGCTTAAAGCGGGGGACGAGGCAGGTGTATCGCGCTTTGTCGTGCAGTCTGTCGCTACTGTTCACGAACAGGTGCAGTCGATAAATAATTTCATTGCGAAAAGCGTTGAGCAGTACCCAGACCGACTTATTGGTTTCGGCACGCTGCACCCTGATTTTCCCGATATAAAAAGCGAAGTTTCCCGTATGAAGCAGTTGGGACTTCGTGGAATAAAGCTGCACCCCGATTTTCAGCGTTACTATCTTGACGATGAAAAAGCATTTCCTATGTACGAACAGGCAGAGGAAAAATCCTTACCGATACTTTTCCATATAGGCGACCCACGATTTGATTTTTCTTCTCCTCAAAGGCTGCTGAATGTTGTAAAGCGTTTCCCGAAACTTGTGGTAATCGGAGCGCATCTTTGCGGTTGGTCGCTGTGGGATAGGACAATAAGATGGGACAAGGCAGAAGAACTTTTTTCGCACAGCACAGTGTATGCGGATTGTTCGAGTTCTTTCTATGCGCTGTCCCCCGAAGAAGCTGCTGAGTTTATCAGAAAAATCGGAACGCATCGAGTTCTGTGGGGTACCGACTATCCGATGTGGAACGCAAAGGACGAGTTACAGCGGTTTTCACAGCTTTCACTCACAGACGAAGAATGCCGTGATATTCTTGGTTTGAATGCGCTGAGGCTGCTTGGAGAAAAATAAAATTTCCCTCTTGACAAATTCTGTCGATGGGAGTATAATAAATATTGTGAAGCGTGGGTTATCCCCTCAGACCAAAGGCTTTGCCGATGGAATGAGAGCTTTGCGAAGCGGTTTTTGCCGCAACTCTGACGGTAAGTCTGAGATTATCCGACCGGTTTGACGAAAGTTGGATATCTTATGAGCAAGCTGAAAGACAAACGGATACCTAGGATTTAATGAATACGAGTGTGCTTTTTGTGTTTATTACGCTTGTTGTGTTCATTTATGGGTTATTTCTGCGTCTGAGGCTTACTCGGACGCTTTTTTTGTTGAAAGGACTGCTATGGAAAACGAAACTCGTGTGGCGATAATTTCAATGCTTATTGACTGCGATGCTGTAAGCTCTATAAACAGCGTCAATCAGCTGCTTGCGGAGTATGGAATATACATCAGAGGGCGAATGGGCGTTCCGTATCGTGAGCGTGGGCTGAATATCATAAGCGTTGTTGTGGACGCACCCGAGGACAAGATTTCCGCTCTTTCGGGAAAACTCGGCAGACTGAGCGGAGTCACCTCCAAGGCGGTTTATTCAAAAAAAGAAAAATAAGGCAATCTTTTGCCTGAACCAAAAGAAAGGTGAACAAAATGAAAATTAAAAAAATCTTTTCAAGCGTACTTGCAGCGGTACTTTGTATGACTGCGTTTACCGCTTGCTCGGACGGAAATTCGTCTACATCTTCAGACGACAGCGCAAACGCTTCTTCTGATGTTAATGTAAGTTCTTCTGATGAGAGCAGCTCTTCGGAGGAAAGTGGAAATTCCACAGACAACACAGCTGCTAATCCCGAAATGAACATTGTTGCCCTCAAAGGTCCCACGGCTATGGGTCTTACAAAGCTGATGTCGGATAACGAAACCGAAAACTATGGATATAATTTTGATATTGTAGCCGCTCCCGATGAAGTTACAACAATGGTTGCAAACGGCAGCGTGGATATTGCCTGCATTCCTGCAAACCTTGGCAGCGTGCTTTACAATAAGACTGAGGGCAAGGTTCAGGCTCTCGCTATAAACGCGCTCGGCGTGCTTTACATCTGCGAAAACGGCGATACTGTAAACTCAATCGAGGATCTCAAAGGAAAGACGATTTTCTCTTCGGGAAAGGGTTCTACTCCCGAATATGCGCTGAACTTCGTGCTTGACAAGAGCGGAATTGCAAGTGATGTTATCGTTGAATGGAAGAGCGAGCATGCAGAGTGCCTTCAGGCATTGCTTACCACTGAAAACAGTGTTGCGCTTCTACCGCAGCCTTTCGTTACAACTGCTCAGATGAAGAACGAGGGCGTGCGTGTGGCGCTTGACCTCAACGACGAATGGAACAAGGTTGAAAGCAATGGCGCACTTCTCACAGGTATTGCGATTGTACGCCGTGAGTATGCACAGCAGTATCCCGACGCTGTAAAACAGTTCCTTACTCGTTACAACGCTTCTGTTGAGTATGTCAATGCAAACGTTGATGACGCTGCAGCGCTTGTAGGAAAGTACGAAATTGTTACTGAAGCGGTTGCGAAGAAGGCTATTCCTGAATGTAACATTGTATGCATTACAGGCGATGAG
>CAZTRH010000049.1:0-8277 GCA_964616605.1 uncultured Ruminococcus sp. | reverse complement strand
GAAGCTAAATCGGTAGGCGGAAAAGTTCCTGCTGAGGATTTCTATTTCGTAGGATAATAATTTGTGGGGGTCTGACGTGTGCCGACCCCTATTTCTTTAAAGGAAGGAGCATGAGCTTATGAAAAGCAGGGTAAAGAATGGCTTCATAACCGCAGGCTGTATTCTTTTCTGGCTTGCAGCGTGGCAGTTGCTTTCAATGAAGCTTGACAGCAAGATACTGTTGGTATCCCCGCTTGAAGTATTGAAAAGGCTTGTGCGCCTTGTCGGGGAGAGCGATTTTTGGGGCAGCGTTCTGTTTTCAATGGGGAGAATACTTATAGGCTTTTCTCTTGGATTGATTTTCGGGTGTGTTCTTGCGTTGCTTTCCGGTAAAGTGAAGTTTATCCGCAGGTTGTTTGCACCTTTGGTTTCGGCTATGAAGTCGGTGCCTGTTGCTTCTTTCACGATATTGGCACTTATCTGGGTAGGTTCGAAAAATTTATCGGTATTTGTGTCTTTTGTTATAAGCGTGCCGATTGTATGTTCCAATATGCTGGAGGGGATTGACAACCTTGACCCGAAATTAAAGGAAATGTCAAAGGTTTTCAGGATATCTCCGCTGAAACGCTTTTCGGGAGTGTATTTGTCACAGCTGCTGCCGTATTTTCGCTCAGCTTCTCGTCTGGCGATGGGATTGTGCTGGAAATCCGGAGTAGCAGCCGAGGTTATAGGACTTCCGAATAATTCAATAGGCGAAATGCTTTATGAGTCAAAGGTTTATCTTGAAACGGCTGACTTGTTTGCGTGGACGCTTGTTGTGATTGTGCTGAGCTTTCTCTGCGAAAAGCTGTTTTTGCTGATTGTGGACGTACTGCGAAAAAAGATTGAGCGAATGTAACCGCTGCGAAAGGAGATCGTGATGCTTAAAGCTGTTAATATTTGTAAAAGCTTTGGAAAAGAACTGATAGTTCTTGAAAATTTCTCCTACGAATTTACAGAGGGAAAAACTACCGCAATACTTGGAAAATCGGGCTGCGGCAAATCCACGCTATTAAATATACTTATGGGACTTGTCCCACCCGACAGCGGTGAAGCGGTAATACCCGAAAATTGCCGGATAAGCGCTGTTTTTCAAGAAAACAGATTATGCGAAAACCTCACTGCTGCCGCAAATATTCGTCTTGTAACAGGGAAGAGGTTCTCATTGAACGAACTCTCGGCGGAATTTGAAAAGGTGGGACTTGCCGACTGTGCAAACAAACCTGTGCGTGAGCTGTCGGGCGGTATGAAACGCAGAACGGCACTGCTTCGGGCATTGCTTGCGGTTTATGACATTCTCTTTTTGGACGAGCCGTTCAAGGGACTTGACGGTGATACTAAGCAAATGGTAATGCGTTACTGCAAGGAGAAAACCTATGGGAAAACGGTTCTCTTTGTAACGCACGATGAGCAGGAATGTTTGTTTCTGGCTGACGATATTCTCAGGTTTGAATGAGAAAACCGCACGGATTTTGAATAGTCCGTGCGGTTTTGATTATTAGCTGCTGTAAACGTTCTTTGCGATATCGCAGGTTTCTTTTGCGTCTTTTGCGTAGAAGTCAGCTCCGATTTTAACAGCGTATTCCGGAGTAAGCACTGCGCCGCCTACCACGATTTTGCAATTCAGCTTCCGCTCGTGGATAAGCTTTATCGTTTCTTCCATACTTTTAAGTGTTGTTGTCATAAGGGCGGACAGTCCCACAAGCCGCACATCGTATTTTTCGGCTGCGTCAGCTACCGCCGCGTATTCAACGTCTTTTCCGAGGTCTATTACTTCAAAGCCGTAGTTTTCGAGCAGCGTTTTTACGATATTTTTACCGATATCGTGAACATCGCCTTTGACAGTTGCAAGAACTACTCGTCCTCGGCTTTCGCTTGTACCGCCCTTTGAGGAAATCACACTCTTTACAACGTCAAATGCTGCTTGTGCCGCACCTGCTGACTGAATAAGCTGTGGGAGGAAAATCTTACCTTTCTCAAATTTGTCGCCTGCTTCGTCAAGCGCAGGTATAAGCAAATCGTTTATAAGCGTCATTGGGTCTGTGCCGCTGTCGAGAAGTTTCTGAGCGGCTGCGGCACATTCTGCTTTAAGTCCGCTTGCAATAGCGGCGGAAATGTCGCCTGTACCTCCGTTTGAAGAAGCGGCTGTGGTGTCGGCGGATTTTACGGACTGAACGGTAATTTTTTCGTTGGCATAACGCTCGATGAAGGCTGTACCGTTTTTATCGTAACCCGTCAGCAGTCTGAAAGCGGAAACAGCACCGGACATTGCAGCGTTGTTCGGATTTAATATCGGTAAATCCAGTCCGCTGGTCATTGCCATTGAAAGGAATGTTGAGTTTACAAGTTCACGGTTTGGCAGACCAAATGAAATGTTTGACACGCCCAGAACGTTTTTTAGTCCAAGTTCGGCACGCACTCTGCTCATTGCTTCAAGCGTCTGTACTGCGCCTTCCTGTTCAGCGGATGCGGTAAGCGTAAGGCAATCGATAAACACATCGCACTTTGGAATGCCGTATTCCAAGGCTTTGTTTAAAATCTTTCGTGCGATTTCAAGCCGCTTTTCCACGGTATGTGGAATGCCGTCGTTATCGAGGGTGAGTCCGACTACTGCCGCACCATACTTTTTTACAAGAGGGAGGACAGTTTCCAGCTTTTCGTCCTCGCCGTTTACGGAGTTTACAATAGGTTTTCCCGAAACGTTACGCAGAGCCGCTTCCAGAACATCGGCTTCTGTTGTGTCAATCTGAAGCGGAGCGTCTGTTACTGACTGAATAGCGTCAACTGCTGCGAGCATCATTTCCTTTTCGTCAATATCGGGAAGTCCGACGTTGACGTCAAGAATTTCCGCTCCTGCGCTTGTCTGTTCGATAGCCTGCTTCATGATATAGTCGAGGTCACGGCGCTTGAGTGCTTCTTTGAACAGCTTTTTGCCTGTCGGGTTTATTCTTTCACCGATAATTCGCACCGTATCAATTGTTACAACGTTTGAAGCGGAGCAGACGGCAGAGGGGATTTCGTGGTATTGTCTTTGCCATTTGCGCCCGTTAAGGCGCTCACAAACTGCTTTTATAAATTCGGGAGTAGTACCGCAACAGCCGCCGAATATTTTTACTCCAAGCTGCGATAATTCAAGTATAGTATCTGCGTATTCATCGGGAGTGATGTTGTAAAGGTTGGTTTCGGGGTCGGGGAGTCCTGCGTTCGGACGGACGAGAACAGGAAGATTGGTCCAACGAAGGATTTCCTCCACGATAGGCTTTGCTTCACGAGGACCGAGCGAGCAGTTCATACCGATGGCGTCAGCGTTCAGTCCTTCAAGAGTGAGTGCCATTGAAGCTGCGGTACAGCCTGTGAATGTCCTCATGTTCTCCTCAAATGTCATAGTGCATACGACGGGAAGAGCGGTACATTCTTTGGCTGCGAGGAGAGCGGTTTTTGTTTCCAGCAGATCCGTCATTGTTTCTATTGCGATGAAATCTGCGTCCTTGCCTGCGGTCATTATTTCAGCGAACATATCATACGCTTCCTCAACAGGCATATCTCCCGTAGGACGCAGCATTCTTCCGAGCGAGCCAACGTCAAGAGCAACAAGAGCGTCTGTGCCTTCGCAGGCTTTGCGTGCTATTTCGATCGCTTTATGCACAACTTGTGTAACGGAATACTTACTGTGACGGAGCTTGTTGCGATTTGCGCCGAAAGTGTTTGTGTAGACTGCCTGCGCGCCTGCTTTGATATACTGCCTGTGAATATCTTCAATAAGCTGCGGATTTGTGAAATTAAGCTCTTCGGGTATTGCGCCAAGCTCCAGACCGCTTTTCTGAAGCATTGTACCCATTGCGCCGTCAAGCACTATAAATTCGTCATTTGAAATCAGTTCTTTGAACGTCATAAGAAACTCCTTAATTAAACGCTATGTTTTGCGATAGTTTTAAAAACTTATCACACCAGTATATTTTATCACAGTTTTTTCAGAATTGCAATATAAAATAAAAACATGTTAAAAAAATATATTACCCCTTGCATTTTTTGTATAATTGTAGTATAATAAATTCAGTAGCTTTCGGTGTTGTTTATGCGAAAGGCTTTGCAGCTTTGACAGGATTTGTTGTGCTACAACTATGGAGGGATTATATGTCAGTAAATCTTCAAAAGGGACAAAAGGTCGATCTTACTAAGGGTAATGCGGGTTTAAAGGCTTTGGTTGTCGGACTTGGCTGGGACGAAGCACCGAAGAAATTTTCGCTGTTTGGAGGCAAACAGGCGGATATTGATTGCGATGCGTCTGCTATTCTGATTAACGAAAGTACGGGACGGCTTGCAGGTCCAGCTGACGTTGTGTATTACGGTGCGCTTAACCATATAAGCGGAGCGGTGCGTCACTGCGGAGACAATCTCACAGGTGCAGGCGATGGAGATGACGAGCAGATTATTGTTGAACTTACGAAAGTGCCTTCTCAGTATAACAAGATTGTGTTTGTGGTGACGATTTATCAGGCTGTTGAGCGCAGACAGAGTTTTGGCATGATAAAAAATGCTTTTATAAGAATTGTTGACGCTGATAATGGCAAAGAACTGTGCAAGTACAATCTGTCGGAAAACTATGATGGAAAGACAGCAATGATTTTCGGTGAAGTATATCGTTATAACGGAGAATGGAAGTTCGGTGCAATCGGAGAACCGACAAATGATAACGGTATTCAGGATATAGCAAATCGTTTTATGTAATTGACAGCTAACGGGTGGCTTTGAAATGCAGACAGGGCTTTTCTGCCGCCGTACAGGAAGCTGTTATGATATTGTTGAGGAGGATTTTATTATGACTAAGAAGATTTTGATTATCGTAGGTATTCTTGTTGCAGCAGCTGCTGCGGCTGCAGGTGTGGCATTCTTCCTGCTGAAGAAGTCCGAACTGCTTGAAACAGATGATTTCTCTATTGACGATGATATTTTCGGAGAAGATGTTTGATGGCAAAAGAAGTCAAGACTAATGCTATGCGTATGCTTGACAGGCTGAAAATAACCTATTCTCCGCATTCTTATGAGTGCGGAGAATTTATTGATGGCGTGCATATTGCAAATTTATTGGGTCAGCCTGTTGAACAGGTTTTTAAAACGCTTGTTACAGTCGGAAAGACCGGCGCAAGTTATGTTTTTGTTGTGCCTGTCGCACTGGAACTTGATATGAAGAAGTGTGCCAAAGCAGCAGGGGAGAAATCCCTCGAAATGGTGCATGTCAAGGATATAACTGCTCTTACAGGATATGTCCGCGGTGGGGTGTCGCCGCTTGGAATGAAAAAGCAGTTCAGAACGTTTGTGCATTCCACAGCCGAACCTCAAAAAACAATTATCGTAAGTGGTGGAAGGCTTGGACTTCAGATAGAGCTTGCACCGACCGACTTGCTGAAAGCATGCGGTGGACAGTTTGCTGAATTGGTGTAATTATTTTAAAAAAAATAAAGAATGCCGCTGCCCCGAAGGACAGCGGCTTTTTACTTTTGGGAATGGTTTCCTTTTCGGTGGGGATTACTGCTTATCAGCAGCCGCAGCCACAACCGTTGTTGTTACAGCCGCATCCGCAGTTGTTATCGCTCAGACCGCAGGTGTTGTTGCCACCGCAGCAAGAGAACAGAAGGATAAGAATGATGATCCAGCAGCAGCTATTTCCGCCAAAATTAAATCCGCACATAACGTACCTCCTATAAGTAAGAAAGTGATTGAAGCTTTCCGCTTCCCTCTGAGGCGGTTGCTTCATAGTTCATATTATGCAGCTGATTTAAAATGGTTACAGCATTTCTTGAAAATAAAAAGCAAAAACGCCGTCCGGGGAATGAACGGCGTTTTACGGTATGATTGGAGGATTTGATTTCCTTTTCCTACTGATTATATTCTATCATAAATTGAATAAAAAATCAATAAATATTACAGGATTGTAACCATTAAAACCTAATCTGTAACCTTTTGTAATTTTTTTGTAACCTTTTTGTAACCTTTTCGGTGTAATAGGGTGAAACTCCTGTGAAAAATTTAAAAAACATCTAGTCAAGAGCTTTTTTTTATGTTATAATAAAGATGTGTGTAATGATATGATTAAAGGTGATTATATGATTTATCTTGATAATGCGGCTACAACAAAACCTTGCGTTGAATGCAGACAGGCTGTTCTGGACGCAATGGAAAATAATTTTGGAAATGCCAGTTCGCTGCACGGACTTGGAACATCTTCCATGCAGATAATTGCAAAGGCAAAGCGCACTTTGCAAAGCGCCCTTGGAAAAACAACGTTCACTGGCGATGTGCTGTTTGTGTCGGGTGCTACTGAAGCAAATAACACCGCAATTTTCAGTGCTGCTGAGAATTATTCTCGTGTGGGTAATAAAATAGTTTCGACTGCGATCGAACACCCATCAGTTGCAAAAGCGCTTGATAGACTTGAACAGAATGGCTTTGAAGTGGTTCGGTTATCGCCGAAGGATTATCCCGATTTTACACAGGCTATTGTTGACTCGGTTGACGAGAATACAATGCTTGTATCCTGCATGGCAGTAAACAATGAAACAGGCTTTAAAACTGATGTTTGCTCTTTATACAAGCGCATTAAAAAGAAAAATCCTAGGACTCTCGTACATATAGACGCAGTTCAGGGGTTTTTGAAGATGCCGCTGGACGGAGATTTTATCAGCGTTTCGGGACATAAAGTTCATGCCACAAAGGGAATAGGCGCTATGTTTGTGAGAAAAGGCATTCGGGTGGCTGCACAACTTGTGGGCGGCGGTCAGCAGAATGGTCTGCGCTCCGGTACTGAGCCTGTGGAGCTTATTGCAGGTTTTGACGCAGCAGTGAAAGCTTATCGCGGGACTTGGGAATTATTTTCGGAATTAAAGAGTTATCTTGTTGGAAAACTTGCGGAAATGGAGAATGTTGTGATAAATTCGGGGAATAACTGCGTTCCGAATATCGTTAATTTCTCTGTGCGCGGGGTTCGTTCTGAAATAATGCTTCATAGTCTGGAAGAAAATGGGGTTTATGTTTCAAGTGGTTCTGCTTGTTCTAAAGGAAAAAAGAGCGGAGTGCTTACGGCTTTCGGAATATCAGACAGCGACGCCGATAGTGCGGTGAGAGTTTCTTTTTCTGCTGAAAACACGCAGGAGGATATCGACTGTCTTTGTAATGGAATTTCTGCTGCGATTGAGAGAATACGAAGATAAATTTACACAAGGGGATTGTTTGCTATGAAGGAAATTATACTTGCAAAATACGGAGAGATTGCTTTGAAAGGCGATAACCGTATGACTTTTGAAAGCATACTAGTAAAGAATATAAAACGAAGATTGAAGAAACTGGGTTCTTTTAACGTCAGCTTCAGACAGTCAACGGTTTACATTGAACCGCTTGATGATGCTGATGTGGACGAAGCTGTTGAGAGCGTGAAAAAGGTATTCGGAATAAGCGCCATTCAAAGATGTGCGGTATTCCCGAAGGATTTTGACGTTGTTGTCGAGAATTTGAAAGAATACCTTGATGAAGCGTTATCTGACGCATCAACGTTCAAAGTTGAAGCAAAACGTTCTGACAAATCGTTTCCAATGAACTCTCCCGAAATTCAGCAGAAGCTTGGTGACGCAGTATTAGACGTGTTTCCCCATCTGGGAGTTGACGTGCATAATCCGGAAGTGACCGTTCGCCTTGAAATCAGAGATAACGGGGCATACCTTTCCGCAAAGCGTATACCGGGTTTGTGCGGAATGCCTGTCGGTTCAAGCGGAAAAGCACTGCTTATGCTGTCGGGCGGTATTGACAGCCCCGTTGCAGGATATATGATGGCAAAACGTGGACTTATAGTTGACTGCGTTCATTTTGCAAGTCCGCCATATACTTCCGAACGTGCAAGAATGAAAGTTGAAAGACTTTGCGAGGAACTTTGTGAGTACTGCGGTGATATACTGTTCTATTGCGTGCCGTTTACTGAAATTCAAGAGAAAATCCGTGACAATTGCCCTGAAATGTATTTCACAGTAATTATGCGCCGACTTATGATTGAGATTGCAAATCAGATTTGTGAGAAAAATAATTACGGCGGCATTATAACAGGCGAGAGTCTTGCGCAAGTCGCTTCTCAGACGCTGCCTGCACTTGGCTGCACAAACGCTGCGGCAAGAGTTCCTGTTTTCCGTCCCGTTATCGGCATGGATAAAGTTGAAATTACCGATATTTCCCGCAAAATCAACACTTTTGAAACGTCAATTCTGCCTTATGAGG
>CAZTRH010000048.1:0-15047 GCA_964616605.1 uncultured Ruminococcus sp. | reverse complement strand
GCCGAACTCGTTCGGTACGGCCACATCAATTGACGGGGCAAGCCCCTTATTGAATCCGCAGTAAAAGAATAGATCGAGTGTTTATTATGTTATACCAACAAAAGCCGCTTTATAAACAAAGCGGCTCAGTTTGTAGACAAACCTAATTTTTGTGTTGATTTCTCAAAAAAAGGGGGGACCGGGGGGAACGCCCCCGAGATGGGTCGCAAGGGTGTGACAAGACGTCACAGCAGCCGCAACTAAGCACGCTGCAAGGACGCAGCGTGCCAAAAGTGGCATGCGTAAGGCGGTCTTTGTGCGGTGTTGCCTTAAATCACGCAGAAACATAGAAATAATCAGGAACAAGCGTCGGCTGCAATCAGACGACGCTTGTAGATTTATTCCGCAATCAAGCTGCATTTACTCTTGATCTGCTGACTCAACTACGTTGTGTGATGGGTGCTGGGCAACCATTTCTACGGCAGCAGTTACCGCAATATTGATGTCAACCGAGCTTTGGCGTACTGTTGCGTTAAGCTTTGAAAAAAGCTCGCCGCTGTTTGTGTTTACATACTTGGGTGGCAGGCGGTTAAGCGCAATAGCTTTCATATCTTCAACACAACGGCTGCATTTGCAGCAATTTTCACTACTGAGAATTTGATCGAGTTTGTCACTGACAATCTGTTCCATAACATTTACGAGTGCCATAAGCGTACCTCCAACAGTCGGGAAGCGCAGGCACTTTACAGCCTTCGCTTTCTCTATGTTACTTTAATATACTACCTTAATGATACAACAAAAACACTCATTTGTCAAGAGGGTTTGTGTAATTTTTGCAATTTTAAGTCACAAAAAGTGTAAAAAAGTTATTTTTAAAGCTGATTTGTAAATAACAGGAAGTTTTATACTGCTGAACAGAGTGTGAAATGGCTGGGTGGGAAAATACAAAGAAAGGGTTCGGAGAATACTCCCCGAACCCTTTTTTTACTTCTTTGTTTTTGCTATTTTAATCATATCACTGATTTTTATGCGATTGCCGTTGTGCAATATAATAGTTTCATAAATTTTGCTTACCAACAATGCGACCAGCACGACAGCTGCCGCCAATATAAGCACTGCTATTATCGATTCGAATGTTCCGAGCGTGCCGAGCATAATGGCACTTGGCAATGCAAACGGACTGCTCAGCGGAAAATAGTACGAGAATATCTGAACAGCGTTTGTTGACGCCACTCCTTGTTCAAGAGCGTCGATGTTGAATATTACAGGAAAATATGCAAGATACATTCCAAGTACTCCCATCAGTGAGTACGGCTGCATTGCGGCAGTGAGGTCCTCCATTCTCGAAATGGACGCTCCTACCAATGCGGCTACAAGAGAGAAAAACAAAAAACCAAGTAAGAATATTATTATAATAAGTATGATGTTCAGCGCACTGAAGCTGTCCATCAATCCGTTTAGCGCTTCTGCAAGCTGTACGTCATCTGCGGTGAGTCCCATTGATGCAAGTTCTGCCGTGCTTTGACCATAAATATCGCCAAATTCGCGGCTGCTCATAATGTTGCCGAGTTTTCCGACCAGTCCGAATGGAGCGGAAATTGCAAGGCTTATTCCGCCGACTCCCACAACTAATGCGAATTGTGCAAGGCATACAACTCCCATTGCAAGCACTTTTCCGATTACAACAGCAAGCGGACGGATTGATGTGAGAAGAAGTTCCATTACACGACTGGTTTTTTCTATGGCGATTGACTGGGCAATGGTTGAACCGTAGCTGAATATTAGCAGAAACAGAATTAAGCTTACAGCCATAGGCAGGATATAATTGATTATACTTGTGAAAATATCAAGCGTTTCGCTGCCTGAACTGATAACTGTGGTGGTAATATATGCTTGTGACTGTGCGTAATTCTCCTTTGAAATACCGAGATTAAACATATTTCTGCGGCTTACAAGTTCCGCTGCTGCTTCGGATAAAAACTCGGCACAGTCTTTGGCGTCTGCTGTGTAGATTACGGAAACATTGTAGTTTTCGGCAGATGCGTCTTCGTCTTTGACTGCGGTAATTTCAAGGAATGCCTGCTGTTCTGTATTTTCTGCGGTGCCGTTGAGTATTGCGGCGACTTCGGTTTGAAAATCGTCTGCGGATTTCAGTTCATCGGCGAGTTTGCTCAGTATGGCGGTATCCTCATCGGTAAGAATACCTGCTTTGTCTGAATAATAAACAGCTGAAAAAGTCTGCTGCTCATCTTCGGGAACTGTGACGCTATCCCCTGTAAATATATCTTCTATTGCTTCGTCTGCTCCAAGAGCAACGGGCAGAACGTTTGTAAGCACACATACTGCTGCAGCAATAATACACATTATAATGGTACCTACTATAAATGATTTGGTTTTAATATACTGCGTTAGCGTAAATCTGAATACGTTCTGCCAACCTTTAGTTTTCATCTGCGTCACCTCCCGATTTATTTACGCTTTCGATAAACAATTCGTTAAGCGTTGGTTCTCTTAGCTCGTATTTGATAAGCGGAATTTTTTTCTCCATTATTTTTCGCAGCAGCAGATGCGCCTGATCTTCGCTCTGTACATCAAACGATGTGCCGTTTGGCGTATCCTCGGTGATGACAAGTCCGCATTCATCGGAAAGACTTCTGATATCACCTTCGGCTTTTACGGTGAGTTTTACTCTGCCGTAGGATTTTTTGATCTCGTTGAGATTGCCTTTGAGCATTGTTTTTCCTTTATTAAGGATTACAATGTCACGGCAGAACTCTTCGATAGTAGGCATCTGGTGAGATGACATTATGATAAATTTGTTTTTATTGATTTCTTCACGGATTACGCTTTTGAAAAGCTCGGCGTTTACGGGGTCAAGTCCCGAAAGAGGCTCGTCAAGTATGAGAAGTTCGGGGTCTGGCGCAAGGGCGGCTATAAGTTGGATTTTCTGCTGATTGCCCTTTGAAAGCTGCTCGGCTTTCTTGTATTTATGCTCGGTAACCGAAAGACGTTCGAACCAGTAGTCAAGCTGCGATAATGCGCTTTGGCGGCTCATTCCTTTCAGAGTGCAGAAGTATACAAGCTGGTCGATGATTTTGTACTTGGGGTAAAGTCCCCGCTCTTCGGCAAGGTAGCCAACGGGTTTTTCGCAAGCAAGAAAAGGTTTCCCGTCCAAGAGGACTTCGCCGCTGTCTGATGCGAGCATTCCCAGTATTATCCGTATTGTGGTTGTCTTGCCTGCGCCGTTTGTGCCAAGAAGCGCAAATACGCCCGGCTCTTTCATTTCAAAAGAAAGATTATCCACCGCTGTATAATCGCCGTATTTTTTGACAATATTGCTGACAGAGAGTGCCATTATTTTTCTCCTTTTGTGTAAATCAGGCTGTTATTTTTTGCTGCGATGCCGAAATATGGTTATTATGCAACACCTGTTTTATTCTAGCACTGCGTCTGTTGTTTGTCAAGTGGGTAAAACACAAAAATTCTTGCAAAAAACAATTGCAAAAATATATTTGTACAGCTTGACGAGAAACCAAGTAATTTTTCGGAGCGAAATTGTATGGTATTGCATAAAGTTTTTTCCAAAATCTACTTGACAAATCAAATGAAGTGTGATATAATAATAAAATGTATCATAATGGATAATAGGCTATTCAGGGGTAACTATGCCTTAAATCCATCTATATAGAATTAAGGAGTGATTAAAGCCGATGGTGAATACAAAGCCTGTGCAGTTGGGAAAGACCTTGCGACAAAGTTTTTCCAAGATCAACGAGGTCATTGATATGCCGAATCTTATCGGTATTCAGAAGGACTCTTACGAGTGGTTCTTAACCGACGGTATCAAAGAGGTTTTCAAGGACGTTTCTCCGATTGTTGATTCAAATGGTAAGTTTGAACTTTCTTTTGTGGATTTCAAGCTTGATGAGAACCCGAAGTATTCCATTGAGGAATGTAAGGATCGTGACGCAACATACGCTACGAGAATGACGGTAAAGGCTACCCTTTACAATAAGGAAACCGGTGTTCTTATCAACAGTTCTGATGTTTATATGGGCGATATGCCGCTTATGACTGACAGCGGTACTTTCGTTATAAACGGTTCGGAACGTGTTGTAGTATCGCAGCTTGTTCGTTCGCCCGGCGTTTACTACGGCTTTGAATATGACAAGACGGGTAAGAAGCTGTATAAGGCTACTGTTATCCCGAACAGAGGTGCATGGCTGGAGCTTGAAATGGACGGCTCTGATATGTTCTATGTGCGAATTGACAAGAACAGAAAATTCCCCTGCACTACATTCCTGCGTGCGATAGGTTTATCCTCTGACGCTGACCTTACCGCTAAGTTCGGTGAAGATCCCCGTATTACCGTTTCTATCGATTCCGGTAAGGATAACACCAAGAACGAAGAAGAAGCTTTGCTTGAAGTATACAGAAAGCTTCGTCCCGGCGAGCCTGCTACGGTAGATTCCGCACGCACAACTCTTGATAATCTCTTCTTTGATGCAAGAAGATACGACCTTTCGAGATTCGGTCGTTACAAATATAATAAGAAGCTTGCTATTTCTTCCAGACTTGTCGGAAGAAAGGCGGCAGAGAACGTAGTAGCGCCGCTGACAGGTGAAATCCTTGCTGCTGAGGGTGATATTATCACTTCGGAGATGGCTATGGATATTCAGAATTCGGGCGTTATGGACGTTCGGGTTTACAAGGACGATGGCGAGGGCATTGTTAAAGTTGTCGGAAACGGAATGGTTGACATCAGCTTTTACACAGGCGACCTTGACGTTGAAAAGCTCGGAATAAACGAGCTTGTTAAGTTTGGCGTTCTTGCTGAAATCCTTGACGAAGCGGGCGACGACCGTGAAATGCTTGCTGAGCTTATTGAAAAGCGCGCTGATGAGCTTATCCCCAAGCACATCACTCTTGAAGATATTTTTGCATCTGTCGGATATTTCATCAATCTTAACGAAGGTATTGGTGAAGTTGATGATATCGACCACCTCGGTAACAGAAGAATCCGCTGCGTTGGCGAACTGCTTCAGAACCAGTTCAGAATTGGTTTTACACGAATGGAACGCACCATTCGTGAAAGAATGGGACTTCAGGCGAACGACCCCGAGAGCATTACTCCGAACGATCTTATCAATGCTCGTCAGGTGATTGCAGCGATGAGGGAGTTCTTTGGTTCATCGCCGCTGTCGCAGTTTATGGATCAGAACAACCCGCTTGCAGAGCTTACTCACAAGCGTCGTTTGTCGTCACTGGGTCCGGGCGGTCTGTCAAGAGATCGTGCAGGATTTGAGGTTCGTGACGTTCACTATTCTCACTATGGAAGAATGTGTCCTATTGAAACTCCTGAAGGTCCTAACATCGGACTTATCTCCTATCTTGCAACTTTCGCAAGAGTAAACTGCTATGGCTTTATCGAAGCGCCTTACCGCAAAGTGGACAAGGCAACGGGCAGAGTGCTTGACGAAGTAGTTTATATGACTGCGGACGTTGAGGATAATTACGTTGTCGCTCAGGCAAATGAGCCGCTTGACGAGAATGGCTGCTTTGCAAGACCTCGTGTAAATGCAAGACGTCGTGACGCTATCCTTGAAATTGAGCGCGAAAAAGTCGATTTCATGGACGTATCTCCGAAGATGGTCGTTTCTGTTGCTACGGCTATGATTCCGTTCCTTGAGAACGATGACGCAAACCGCGCATTGATGGGTGCGAACATGCAGCGCCAGGCTGTGCCGCTTATGGTAACTCAGACTCCTATCGTAGGTACCGGTATGGAGTACAAGGCTGCTGTGGACTCCGGTGTCGTTGTATGCGCTAAGGAAGACGGTGTGGTTTCCGATGTTAATGCAGACCGTGTTGTTATTACTGACAATGCCGGCAGAGAGCATAATTACAATCTCACAAAGTTCAAACGTTCCAACCAGGGCAACTGCGTAAATCAGCGTCCTATCGTAAGCAAGGGCGACAAGATTGCAAAGGGCGATGTTATCGCTGACGGTCCTGCAACAAAGAACGGAGAAATTGCGCTCGGAAAGAACGCTCTCATAGGTTTTATGACATGGGAGGGTTACAACTACGAGGACGCCGTTCTCATCAATGAGAAACTGGTTTACAACGATGTTTATACATCTATTCATATTGAGGAATACGAACTGGAATGCCGCGACACGAAACTCGGTGCGGAGGAAATTACCCGTGATATTCCTAACCTCTCGGACGAGGTTCTTAAGGACCTTGACGACAGAGGCATTATCCGCATAGGCGCAGAGGTTCATTCGGGCGATATCCTTGTAGGTAAGGTATCTCCTAAGGGTGAAACCGAGCTTACTGCCGAAGAAAAGCTTCTTCGTGCTATCTTCGGCGAAAAGGCAAGAGAAGTCCGTGATAACTCGTTGCGTGTTGCACACGGTGAAAGCGGCATAGTAGTTGACGTCAAGATCTTCACTCGTGACAACTGTGACGACCTTTCGCCCGGAGTGAATGAAAAGGTTCGTGTTTATATCGCTCAGAAGAGAAAGATTTCTGTCGGCGACAAGATGGCAGGTCGTCACGGAAACAAGGGCGTCGTTTCACGTATTCTTAAGCAGGAAGATATGCCGTTCCTGCCCGATGGTACACCGCTTGATATTGTGCTTAATCCGCTCGGTGTTCCTTCTCGTATGAACATTGGTCAGGTGCTTGAAGTTCACCTTGGCTATGTTGCAAGAGCGCTCGGTTGGAATATTGCTACTCCTGTATTTGACGGCGCACACGAGCAGGATATCCGCGCACTTTATGACGAGGCAAGGAGCAAACGCCGTGAGCTTAGCGGTGAGGGTAGCGCAGGTCTTGACTTTACAAAGCTTGCGTGGACTTCTGACTGCAAGACGCAGCTTATCGACGGACGTACAGGCGAGAAGTTTGATTCTCCTGTTACTGTTGGTTATATGTATTACCTCAAGCTCCATCACCTCGTTGACGATAAAATTCACGCTCGTTCGACAGGTCCGTACTCACTTGTTACTCAGCAGCCTCTGGGCGGTAAGGCGCAGTTCGGCGGTCAGCGTTTCGGTGAGATGGAAGTATGGGCGTTGGAGGCTTATGGCGCAGCTTATACGCTTCAGGAAATTCTTACAGTCAAGTCCGACGACCTTATGGGACGTCAGAAAACTTACGAGGCAATCGTAAAGGGTGAGAATGTTCCGAAGCCCGGTGTTCCCGAATCGTTCAAGGTAATGATAAGCGAGCTTCAGGGTCTGGGTCTGGATATCAGAATTCTGGACGCTATGGGCAAGGAAATCGACCTTAAGGAAGACCTCGACGAGGAGGATAACAGCTCTTACGGAAAACACGGCTTTGAAGCGGAGTTCCGTTCCGATGACAGCGGATTTGCTCAGGCAGGTTTTGAAGTTACTGAGGGCGAGGACGCTGCAGGCGTGGTTCTTACAGATGATGAGGACGAGTTTGCTGACGAAGAGTTCGACGAGGACGAGGATTTTGATGATGAAGAAATCGAAGATCTCGACGAAGATGATTTCGACAGTGACGATGAATAATAATTGGATTTCTACTGTACAGTGATAAATTGATGGCTGTCCGATACTTCTTCTGAGGTATCGGGACGGCTTACTGAAATCAGAAGGGAATAATTATGGCTTTTAATGTTTTCGAGTCTATGAAGATAGGACTTGCTTCTCCCGAACAGATCAGAAACTGGTCACACGGAGAAGTTCAGCGGGCGGAAACAATTAACTACCGCTCCCAGAAGCCTGAAAAATACGGCTTGTTCTGCGAGAAGATTTTCGGTCCGCAGAAAGACTGGGAATGTAACTGCGGAAAATATAAAAGAATTCGCTTCAAGGGCAAAATCTGCGAGAAATGCGGAGTTGAAGTAACACGCAGCAAGGTTCGCCGTGAGCGTATGGGTCACATAGAGCTTGCGGCTCCTGTGTCCCATATCTGGTATTACAAAGGTACTCCTTCAAGAATTGGTCAGGTTCTTGACCTTACTCCGAAGAAGCTTGAAGAAGTTCTGTATTTTACAAAGTACATCGTAATTGATCCGGGCGAGAAGACCGGTCTTGTGAAAAAGCAGCTGCTTTCCGAAGAAGAATATGCACAGGCAATTTCCAAGTATGCAGGAATTGATACATTCCGTGCGGGAATGGGTGCCGAGGCAATCAAGGAACTGCTTTCGGAGATAGATCTTGACAGTCTTGCAAATGAGTTGAAAGCGGAACTCGAAACTACTTCTGCCGGTCAGAAGCAGGTAAAGCTTCTGCGCAGACTGGACGTAATCGAGGCTTTCAGAAGCAGTGGCAACCGTCCCGAATGGATGATTCTGGACGTTATTCCTGTAATTCCGCCCGATATCCGTCCTATGGTTCAGCTGGACGGCGGTCGTTACGCAACTTCTGACCTTAACGAGCTTTATCGTAAGGTTATTATGAGAAATAACCGTCTTAAGGAACTTATCAAGAAAAAAGCTCCCGACCTCATCGTGAGAAACGAGAAGCGTATGCTTCAGGAGGCTGTTGACGCACTTATCGACAACGGCAGACATGGCAGAGCCTATACAGGTTCGAATAATCGTCCGCTGAAGTCGCTGTCCGATATGCTTAAGGGTAAGCAGGGACGTTTCCGTCAGAATCTGCTGGGTAAGCGTGTTGACTATTCGGGTCGTTCCGTTATCGTAGTAGGTCCTGAGCTTCGTATGGATCAGTGCGGTCTGCCGAAGGAAATGGCTCTTGAACTCTTTAAGCCGTTTGTACTCAACGATCTCGTTGTAAATGGTGTTTCGCCTAACATAAAGCAGGCTAAGAA
The DNA here is from genome assembly GCA_964616605.1 of uncultured Ruminococcus sp. GTDB lineage: Bacteria > Bacillota > Clostridia > Oscillospirales > Ruminococcaceae > CAG-115. The sequence goes on along the minus strand of CAZTRH010000048.1, from coordinate 6,254 downwards.
GCTTGTTGAGCGCGCTGACGATAAGGTCTGGGATTCACTTGAAAACGTAATCAAGGATCACCCTGTACTGCTTAACCGCGCCCCGACGCTTCACAGACTTGGCATTCAGGCATTCTCGCCAATCCTTGTTGAGGGTCGTGCTATAAAGCTGCACCCGTTGTGCTGTACTGCGTTTAACGCCGACTTTGACGGCGACCAGATGGCAGTTCACCTTCCGCTTTCTGCTGAAGCACAGGAAGAAGCAAAGACTCTTATGCTCGCAGCAAAGAACCTGCTCAAACCCTCCGATGGTAAACCTGTTACTGTTCCTACTCAGGATATGGTACTCGGTTCGTATTACCTCACTATTGACAAAGAGGGCGAAATGGGCGAAGGCAAGATATTCCGTGACGCAAATGAAGCGCTCATGGCTTATCAGGACGGTGTAATTTCAATTCATGCCGCTATCAAGGTGCGTGTGACAAAGGAACTGGGCGATTCAAGAATTACAAGAATAGTACCTGCTACTGTCGGAAGAATTATTTTCAATGAGCATATTCCGCAGGATCTGGGCTATGTGGATCGTACTGACCCTGAACATCAGCTTGACTATGAGATAGGTTTCAAGGTAACAAAGAAAGAACTCGGAAACATTATTGACCGCTGCCTTAAAATTCATGGCACTGCGACTACTGCGCAGGTTCTGGATAAAATCAAGGCTATGGGTTATAAGTACTCTACTCGTTCGGGTATTACCGTTGCTGTATGTGACGCTGAAATTCCACCGCAGAAGGCTGAAATTCTGTCTGCCGCAGATGAGGCAATCGTTAAAATCAACAAGCAGTTTGCTCGTGGATTTATTTCTGACAGCGAGCGCAGTAAGTCGTTTATCGATATCTGGAACAAGGCTACAAACGACGTTTCCAATGCGCTTACCGCAAACCTCGGTAAGTACAACAACATCTTTATGATGGCGGATTCGGGAGCCCGTGGTTCTACAAACCAGATTAGACAGCTTGCAGGTATGCGCGGACTTATCGCTAATACGTCAGGTGCAACAATCGAGATGCCTATCAAGGCTAACTACCGTGAAGGTCTGAATGTACTGGAATACTTCATCTCCTCTCGTGGCGCCCGTAAGGGACTTGCTGATACAGCGCTGCGTACTGCCGACTCGGGATACCTTACAAGACGTCTTGTTGACGTTTCACAGGAAGTTATTATCCGTGCGGACGACTGCGGCACTGAAAATGGTATCGAGGTTTATGAAATCAAGGAAGGCAATGAGCTTGTTGAGAAGCTCAGCGAGCGTCTTGTCGGTCGTTTCCTTGCTTCTGACTTTACTGCCCCCGATGGTTCGTTTACCATTTCAAAGGATAAGCTGCTTACCGATCGTGACGCAGCCAGAATGGTTGCAACGGGTGTTGAGCGCTTCAGAGTGCGTTCGGTTCTTACATGCGAACTCAGAAACGGCGTTTGTGCCAAGTGCTATGGTGCGTCCCTCGCAAATGGTATGCTCATCAACAAGGGCGAGGCTGTCGGCGTTATCGCTGCGCAGTCAATCGGTGAGCCGGGTACACAGCTTACAATGAGAAACTTCCACACGGGTGGTATCGCCAATGCGGAAGACATCACACAGGGTCTGCCCCGTGTCGAGGAGCTGTTTGAGAGCCGTCACCCCAAGAATGCGGCAATTATCACTCGCATATCGGGTAAGGTTCGCTTTGAGGAAATCAAAAAGACGCGTCACGCTATCATTACCAGTGACGATGGAATTGAGGAAGCATACGCTGTGCCGTTCGGATATCGTCCGAAGGTTCAGGACGGCGACTATGTGACCGCAGGCGATCCGCTGACCGAAGGTTCTATAAATCCGCCTGATGTTCTTGCTGTAAAGGGTGAGAAGGAAGTTCAGAACTACATTATCAGCGAAGTTCAGAAGGTTTACCGACTCCAGGGTGTTGATATCAACGATAAGCATATCGAAGTTATCGTACGCCAGATGATGCGTAAGGTTCGGGTACTTGATCCCGGTTCAAGCGCATTGCTCGCAGGCTCGGTCATAGGCAAGAACGAGTATGCAGAGGTTATTGACAAACTCAAGGAAAGAGAAGCAGCGGGCGAGGAAGTTGTAATGCCACAGTGCGAGAGTGTACTGCTCGGTATCACAAAGGCTTCTCTTGCAACTGACAGCTTTATGTCGGCTGCGTCCTTCCAGGAAACAACAAGAGTGCTTACTGAAGCCGCTATCCGTGGTAAGGAAGACCCGCTCACAGGTCTTAAGGAGAATATCATTATCGGTAAACTCATTCCTGCGGGTACGGGACTCAGAGCGCAGGAAGCTGCAGCAGCTGCGGCAAACGGTATTGCGTCTGCACAAGAGGGTTCTGAAGTTTCTGAAGATGACGCTGAACAAGCTGAACAGGAAAATTCCGAAGTTCAGGCTGTACAGGCAGTTGATGAACAGCAGGAGCAGGCAAATCAGGCAGAATAAACAGATGTACGGGTTTGAAAGTGTTTTCTGATGAGAATACTGGATAAAATGTACAAAATACGTTGCGCGAAATAATATTTTTTGCGGCGAATGTCATAAAGGTTTGAAAAAGCCCTTGACAATCGCCGCTTTTTGTTGTATAATTTATAAATGTGTTGATATATTCCATATATTCGGGGTATACTATCACTATAAAATATGCAAGGTAGGTGAAAACAATGCCAACTTTTAACCAGCTCGTCCGCAAGGGACGCGAGGTTTCGGTCAAGAAATCGAAGTCTCCCGCACTTCAGAAGGGTATGAACACTCTGAAGAAGAAGCAGATCGATCAGCACTCTCCTCAGAAGCGTGGAGTTTGCACAGCTGTAAGAACTCAGACTCCTAAGAAGCCTAACTCAGCAATGAGAAAGGTAGCCAGAGTTAAGATTTCTAACGGCTATGAAGTAACTGCTTACATTCCCGGAATTGGACACAAACTGCAGGAACACTCTGTTGTACTCATCAGAGGCGGCCGTGTTAAGGATCTCCCCGGTGTGCGTTACCACATCGTAAGAGGTACTCTTGATGCACAGGGCGTAGACAAGAGAATGCAGGGACGCTCGAAGTACGGAGCTAAGCGTCCGAAGGCGGGAAAGAAAGCGTAATTTCTTACTGAGCTGACAAGAAGGTATTGTTTTTGTTCGGAATAAAAACGAATTAAAAGTCTTTCTTGGCGGCGGGAGTATTGGATTACTTTCGAGTACCTATGATTTTCATTTTTTATGAAGGAGGGAAGTTAAAGTGCCAAGAAGAGGTAATGTCCCCAAGCGTGAGGTTTTACCGGATCCTATGTACGGTTCGGAGTTGGTAACAAGACTTATCAACAACATTATGCTTGACGGAAAGAAGGGCGTAGCCCAGAAGATTGTTTACGGCGCATTCGAGATCGTTGCCGAGAAGACAGGCAAGGAGCCGCTCGAAGCTTTCGAGGAGGCAATGGAAAACATTATGCCGCAGCTCGAAGTTAAGGCTAGACGTGTAGGTGGTGCAACATACCAGGTACCTATGGAGGTTCGTCCTGAAAGAAGACGTACACTGGGTCTGCGTTGGATCACAACTTACAGCCGTCAGCGCAGTGAAAAAACAATGAAGGAGCGCCTCGCAAACGAGATTTGCGATGCTCTGAACAATCAGGGCGGCGCTTGCAAGAAGCGTGACGATACTCACAAGATGGCTGAAGCTAATAAGGCTTTTGCACATTTCAAGTGGTAATCAGAGCATGTTACGGAGGAATTTATGAAAAGAGATGTCACTCTTGAGATGACCCGTAATATTGGTATCATGGCTCACATTGACGCAGGTAAGACAACCACTACGGAGCGTATTCTGTTTTACACGGGTGTAAACCACAAGATTGGTGAAACTCATGACGGCGCTTCTACAATGGACTGGATGGAGCAGGAGAAGGAGAGAGGTATCACGATCACTTCCGCTGCTACTACTGCGTTCTGGAAAGACCATCGTATCAATATTATCGACACTCCCGGACACGTTGACTTTACAGTTGAAGTTCAGCGTTCGCTGAGAGTACTTGACGGCTCTGTTACTGTATTCTGCGCTAAGGGCGGCGTTGAGCCGCAGTCTGAAACAGTATGGCGTCAGGCTGATAACTATAAAGTACCCAGAATGGCTTATGTAAATAAGATGGATATTATGGGTGCAAACTTCTACAATGTTGTAGATATGATGAAGGACAGACTCAAGTGTAATGCTGTTCCTGTCCAGCTTCCTATCGGTGCTGAATCTGATTTTAAGGGAATTATTGACCTTATTGAGATGAATGCAGACATTTATTACGATGACCTCGGTAAGGATATGCGTGTGGAAGAAATTCCTGCGGATATGAAGGAAAAGGCTGAAGAGTACAGAGCAGCTCTGCTTGAGGCAGTTGCTGAACTGGACGAGGACCTTATGGAGAGATATCTCGAGAATGAGGGCGCAGACTTTACAATTGAGGAAATCAAAAAGGCAATAAGAAAGGGTACTATTGCAAACGAGTTCGTTCCTGTTTGCTGCGGTACTTCTTACAGAAACAAGGGCGTTCAGAAGCTTCTTGACGCAATTGTTGATTATATGCCGTCACCTCTCGATATTCCTGCAATCAAGGGCGTAAACCCCGATACAGGCGAAGAGGAAGAACGTCACGCAGGCGACGATCAGCCGTTCTCTGCTCTTGCGTTCAAGATTGCGACAGACCCGTTCGTTGGTAAGCTCTGTTACTTCAGAGTTTACTCCGGTTACGTTGAGGCAGGTACAACTGTTCTTAATGCAACAAAGGATAAGAATGAGCGTATGGGACGTATTATCCAGATGCACTCCAACCACAGACAGGATATTGACGCATGTCCGTGCGGCGATATTGCAGCGGTTGTTGGTACTAAGTACACAACAACAGGTGATACGCTCTGTGATGAGGATCACCCTGTAATTCTGGAGTCTATGGAATTCCCTGAGCCTGTTATCGACCTTGCTATCGAGCCTAAGACCAAGGCAGGTCAGGATAAGATGGCAGTTGCACTTGCAAAGCTCGCTGAAGAGGACCCGACCTTCAAGACATGGACTAACGCTGAAACAGGTCAGACCATTATCGCAGGTATGGGTGAGCTTCACCTCGAAATCATCGTTGACAGACTGCTCCGCGAGTTCAAGGTTGAGGCAAACGTAGGCGCTCCGCAGGTTGCATACAAGGAAACTATCACAGGCAATGCTGATGTTGATATGAAGTATAAGCGTCAGTCAGGCGGTTCCGGTCAGTACGGTCACGTTAAAATCCGTGTTGAGCCGAACGAGAGCGGCAAGGGTTACGAGTTTGTAAACGCTGTTGTCGGTGGTTCTATCCCGAAGGAATTTATTCCTGCTGTTGACGCAGGTATTCAGGGCGCACTCAATGCGGGTGTTCTCGCAGGATATCCTGTTGTTGACCTTAAGGTTGAGTTGTATGACGGTTCTTACCACGAGGTTGACTCGTCTGAAATGGCGTTTAAGATTGCAGGTTCAATGGCTATTAAGGAAGCCCTTAAGCAGGCACATTCCATTATCCTTGAGCCTATCATGAAGGTTGTTGTTGTTGTTCCCGATGATTATATCGGTAACGTTATCGGCGACCTGAACTCACGCAGAGGTATGATTCAGGATCAGGAGACAAGAACAGGTAATGTTCAGGTTACTGCTCTTGTACCGCTGTCTGAGATGTTCGGTTACTCTAACGATCTGCGCTCCAAGACACAAGGTCGTGGACAGTACGTTATGGAGCCGCACAGCTACACTGAGGTTCCGAAGTCCGTAGCTGAGGGCATTATGTCCAAGAGAAAACAGAATGACTAATCCGTGAAGTCTGATTTTGTCGGACATGCAGACGGAATTGAAAAAAATTTCGTCTGCAGCGGAAAAGTACTTGATTTTCTCGTGAAAATCTGGTACAATATAAATCAGTATAGAGTGGACATTGCGTCCACGGAAGAATAAGGAGGAAAAATCCAATGGCTAAGGAAAAATATGATTCCAGCTTACCCCATGTAAACATCGGTACTATCGGTCACGTTGACCACGGTAAGACCACTCTTACAGCAGCTATCACAAAGTATCTTTCTCTTCTGGGCAACGCTCAGTTCGAGGCTTATGATATGATCGATAAGGCTCCTGAGGAGAGAGAGCGTGGTATTACAATCAATACTGCACACGTTGAGTACAAGACTGCTAATCGTCACTATGCACACGTTGACTGCCCCGGTCACGCTGACTA
>CAZTRH010000047.1:0-15058 GCA_964616605.1 uncultured Ruminococcus sp. | reverse complement strand
GGTTTTCTGTGGTTCAGCGGCTTCGGGAGCGATTTGTGTTTCCTGTCATTCTGCTTACCGCAAAAGTGGGCGAGTTTGATAAAATTACAGGTCTTGCAAGCGGTGCCGACGATTATATTACAAAGCCGTTCAGTCCGCCTGAACTTGTGGCGAGAGTGAGAGCGCAGCTCAGGCGTTTTAAACGCTATAACTCCACGCCCGAACAACCGCAGCCCGAAAAGACTGAAATAGATATCCGAGGTTTGCATATAAGTTCGCGGACTCATATTTGCATTCTTGATGATAAAGTCATTAGTCTTACGCCTATCGAGTTCAATATATTGTGGTATCTGTGTTCCAGAAAAGGCGAGGTAATTTCAAGCGAAGAACTGTTTGAAGCAGTGTGGGGAGAGAGATACCTTGACAGTTCAAATACGGTTATGGCGCATATCGCAAGGCTGCGTGAGAAAATGCACGAAAAGCCCCGTCAGCCTAAATACATAAAAACTGTCTGGGGTGTAGGCTACACTATTGAATGATGTTAATATTGTTTGAGGAAATATTATGAAAAACAAATCGGAAAAAATTCAGCACAGCGGCATTACAAAGAAATTGCTTTTGCAGTGCGCACTGTTTATGGCGGTATGGGCGGTATTTGTGATAGCCGTTGCGTTTGCAGGATATTTTGTGTGCATACATATCAGATGGAATTATGAAGGCTTGCTGTATATGCTGATGGATATAATCAGAGAGTGTATGTGGTTTATTTTGCCTGCGGTTATCTTTATGGGTTGGATTGTGATTTTCTGCATTATGCTGCATAAGTCGTTTTCCTACTTCGATAAAATCGTGCTTGAAAGCGAAAAGCTTGTAAACGTGGATAACGGTCAGATTATTCTTCCGAGTGAAATGAAAAATGTTCAGGACAGAATGAACGCTTTGCGTGAGGACGTTATACGAAGCCGTTCGCTTGCAAAAGAAGCCGAGCAGCGGAAAAATGACCTTGTGCTTTACCTTGCGCACGATCTGAAAACTCCTCTTACAAGCATTATCGGTTACCTTACTCTGCTGAATGCTCAGTCGGATATTTCCGTTGAAAATCGTGCGAAGTATACGGGCATTGCTCTTGATAAAGCAGAGCGGCTGGAGCAGCTGATTAACGAGTTTTTTGAAATAACTAGATTTAATTTACAGGCGCTTACTCTGAACTTTGAGCGGATAAATCTGAGTCTTATGCTTGAACAGACTATGAGCGAGTTTTTGCCGATTTTCAAAGAACATAACCTTACATCGCACACGGATATTCAGCCGAATATTGAACTTTCCTGTGACCCTGACAAACTTGCAAGAGTGTTTGATAATCTCTTGCGCAATGCAGTGAATTATAGTTATGAAAACAGTGAGGTTTCGCTTGCAATGATAGCGGACGGCGGTACTGTTACTGTGGAGGTTCGAAATCACGGAAAAACTATCCCAAAAGAAAAGCTCGAAAAGATTTTCGAGCAGTTCTTTCGTATGGATACGGCACGCCGGTCGGATACGGGCGGTGCCGGTTTAGGTCTTGCTATTGCAAAGGAAATTGTTGTGCGTCATGGCGGTGCGGTTACCGCTTCAAGCGAAAAGGAGAATACGGTGTTTACCGTGGTTCTGCCGATGAATTCGGAACTTCCACAGTTGGTGCAGACTGAGCAGATGAACGCATAATTTTCTTTTTGGATTTTGAGTAACAATAGAAGAACGATGGTATAAGGAACAAGTCGGCTAGTATCCACGCAAGTGGGTTTGCAAAGCAGATTGCTTCAAATCCCCATACGGGAGCAAGGCACAAAGCAGCAACACCTCTTGCAACCAGTTCAAACACTCCCGCAAACAGCGCAAGTTGTGAGTAGCCAATTCCTTGAATAAGGAAGCGGACGATGTTCACGAATGCGAGCGGTATATAGAATGCTGCGTTCATTACGAGATAGTGGTGAGAATATTCCTTTATCAGCTCAGCGTTTGCGGCGATTTCGGGGTCGTTTGCGTCAAGGAATATCATTGCAAGATCTCCGCCGAACAAGAACGCAACGCCAAGAGCCATAACGGCATAGATTATTCCGAGCAGCGAGCAGTCGAACAATCCTCGCTTTACTCGTTTGACTTCGCCTGCGCCGATGTTCTGTCCGCCGTAAGTTGCCATGGTGCTTCCCATAGCGTCAAACGGGCAGCACATAAACTGTCCCACTTTGCCGCCTGCGGTAACGGACGCCATATAAATCGAACCTAAGCCGTTTACAGCCGCCTGTATAAGAATAGTTCCTATTGCGGTGATGGAGTACTGAAGTCCCATAGGCAGTCCTATTCCGCAAAGTCTGCCGATATGGCGCATACTAAGCTTGAGATCCTCTTTTTTGAGGTGAAGTATATCAAATTTCTTTATGATGAATACAAGGCACATAATGCCGGATACTAACTGTGAAATGACGGTTGCCCAGCCTGCGCCTGCCACTCCCATATTGAGGGATACTATCATAAAGATGTCGAGTACGATATTGAGAAGGCTGGAGATTACAAGGAATACAACGGGCGTTTTGGAGTCGCCGAGAGAACGGATAAATCCTGAAAGCACATTGTATAAGAATGTTACGGGTATTCCGAGGAATATGACGAAAATATAATCATATGCTTCATAGAATACGTTGTCGGGCGTGTTCATCCATTTGAGAATACGGGAGCAAAGCAGGCAGGTTGCCACGGTAAGAACAGCCGCAAACGCAATCGAAATCCACAGTGTGTTTCCGACATATTTGCGAAGCTCGTCATAGTTCTTTGAGCCGAACATCTGCGCTACGGGAATTGCAAAGCCTGCGCATACGCCCATTACAAAGCCTATGACAAGAAAGTTTATCGAGCCTGTTGAGCCTACGCCTGCAAGTGCGTCAATTCCAAGATATCTGCCGACGATAATGGTATCAACCATATTGTAGAATTGCTGGAACAGCAGTCCGAACAGCAGTGGGAGCATAAATCCGAGAATAAGCTTCATCGGTTTGCCTTGGGTTAAATCTTTGACCTTTGCCATATCGTTCACCTTTCTTTTTAAGATAAATAGTCGTGTCTGCAAACTCCGATAACAAATGCTGTCGGGATTTGCCGCATAGACACTATTATATATTGTTTTTTTGAGTTTTTCAATTGATAAAATATCCAACTTTTTGCGAACTTTAATCGGGGCTTTGGGAGATTATATACAAACAAGCCGTCTGTTTTAAAAAGATGGTATTTATATACTCAAAGCGGTTTTTTATCGGAGGTTATTATGACAGACAAAAAGTATCTTCAGCTTCTATCTGAGAAGTATCCGTCTATTGAGAGTGCTGCAAGCGAGATTATAAATCTTGCGGCTATCCGTTCTCTTCCCAAAAGCACGGAATATTTCTTCAGCGACCTGCACGGCGAACACGAAGCCTTTCTTCATATGATAAAGAGCGCTTCGGGAATGATAAAGAACAAGATAGACAAGGTTTTCGGAAAGACTGTTTCCCAAGGCAAGCGTGAAATGCTTGCAAACCTTATCTACTATCCCGAACGTGAGCTTAAGCGTATCCGTGATAACGGCGATATGGACGAGGAATGGACCAGACTTACGCTGTACCGTCTGATTATGGTATGTGAGAGTATTTCGGCGAAGTACACACGCTCTCGTGTGCGCAAAAGAATTCCCGAACAGATACGCTATATCGTTGACGAACTGCTTAACGTTACCGATGACGTAAACAAGGATTTTTATTACGACAAAATTATCTCGTCTATTATCGAAACGGGGACGGGGGATAGGTTTATAATTTCCCTTTGTCAGCTCATTCAGTCGCTTGCGGTGGATAAGCTGCACATTATCGGCGATATTTTCGACAGAGGTCCGCGCCCCGATATTATTATGGACGAGCTTATAAAGATGCACGATGTTGACGTGCAATGGGGAAACCACGATATTTCGTGGATAGGAGCGGCTTCGGGAAATACTGCGCTTATTGCGAATGTAATCCGTATTTCGATAAAGTATAACAATTTCGATTTGCTGGAGGACGGCTACGGACTTAATCTGCGTGCTTTGGCGGTATTTGCAGCGGAAACGTATGCAGACGGCGACTGCTCGCTTTACTATCCGCAGACTTATGACGCAAACGTATACGATCCGATTGATGATAAACTGGCGGCACAGATGCACAAGGCAATTTCTGTTATTCAGCTTAAACTTGAATCGCAGCTTATCAAGACTCACCCCGAATGGAAAATGGAAAACCGCAGCGTTTTTGACCTCGTGGATTTTGAAAACAAAACTGTCGAGATAGACGGGAAAACGTATACGCTGCTTGATGGATTCTTCCCGACAGTAGACCCCGATAATCCTGCTGAATTGTCGCCGCAGGAAGAAGAGCTTATGACCATCTTGAAGAACTCTTTCCTTCATAGCGAAAAGCTTCAGCGGCATATTCGTTTCCTGTTATCGAAAGGTTCTATGTACAACGCCTGCAACGGAAATCTTATGTTCCACGGCTGTATTCCTATGAACGAGGACGGCACGCTTCAGAGCGTGCAGATTGGCAGCACCACTTACGAGGGCAAGCCGCTTATGGATAAGATAAACGAGCTTGTCAGCCGTGCGTTCTATGCAAAAGAGCTGTTTGCGAGGGACTTTATGTGGTATCTATGGTGCGGTCCGCAGTCGCCGCTTTACGGCAAGGATAAAATGGCGTTCTTCGAGAGATATTTTATCGGTACTAAGGCAGGTGCGGAAGTGTGCCGTGAGAATTACAACAGCTATTATCAGCTTTCGGAAAATGAGAGCGTTTGTCGCAGAATACTCCGTGATTTCGGGATAAACGAAAACACAGGACACATCATTAATGGTCACGTTCCCGTGAAAATCAAGGACGGCGAACACCCCGTTAAGGCAAACGGCAAGCTGTATGTCATAGACGGTGGAATTTCCAAGGCTTACCAGAAAACAACAGGTATAGCAGGCTACACGCTGATTTATGATTCGCACAGCTTATCTCTTGCGGAGCATAAGCCGTTCAGCGTTGAGAGCGGCGGCGATACTCCCGAAATTCAGATAGTGGAGCGGCTTCCCGACCGCGCGAATATCTCCGATACGGACAAGGGCAGAGAGCTGCTTGAACAGATTGAAGATTTGAAGGAACTTCTTACTGCCTATCGCAAGGGCGATATCAAAGAACGGAAATAATAACTTAGGCAAGATGTCCCCCGCCTCTTAGGCGGCGGGTTCCATTTACCATTCAGTAGGGGACGCAATCCCCTACTGAATGGCAGGTTGGCTTCGCCAACCCTTGCCACGTTAAATGACGGGGCAAGCCCCTTATTGAACAAGAGGAGCATCGGCTGCTCCTCTTAGTTTTATTCGATGTTTTTAAAATCTGCGTCAAAGGTTTCGCAGTTTGCTATCAGCGTATCGGGAACAGGTATCGTTATAAACCAGCCTGCCATATCCTGTGTAAAAATTTCGGGGTTGTTGGTCGGTTTTATGTGGGCGACAAATGATTTTCCATCGCAATAGTAACTGCTCAGTGCAAAACGCAATGAACCGCTGTTTGCTGTGACGTAAACCAGCATAAGCGAGTTTTCCGAAAAGAAAGCTTCATCATATTGTGCGGTGGCTTCGTTGAACGAGGGAGATTCATCATATCTACCGTCCATAGTCAGCACTTCTGCGAAAGCCTGTTTAAAATTATTCAGTTCATCAAGACTTGCGAATTTGTAAATCGGAAGATGCATAGTGCTGCTGATTGCGAACGTATCATTATTCAGCGCATTAAAATATATGCGGCTGTCGTCCGTCCAGTTGGCATAGGATACTTTGAAATCGTATGCAGATACCAATCCATCATCATTTTCAGACGGGGGAACGGTGGTGTAATCGAAATTAATTTCGCTGCTGTTTTCGGAAACTTGTGTTGTGCAGCCGACAAGTCCCATAACGCACACAAGTGAAACCAAAGCCGTAATTTTTTTCATAAATATTCCTCCATAAGCGTTTGCAGAATAGCTTCAATCATAATACCATCTTCCACATAAAAACGCTGCAAAAAACAGGGGCGGATAACCGCCCCTGTGCATCAGATTTTAAACTTGTCAATCTGTGATTTGAGAAGTTCTGCTTGATTATTTAGGTCAGAGCAAGCAGCGGCTGTCTGCTCTGCCGTTGCGGAATTGTGCTGAACGACAGCGGAGATCTTTTCAATTCCGTCCTTAACCTGTTCAATCGCATTCGCCTGATCGTTGGAAGCTTCGGAAATCTGCTCTATGTATTCGTTGGTCTTTGTGGAAAGTTCCATAACGTCCTTCATAGTAACAGAAGTGTTCTTGGCTATCACAGTTCCCTTGTTTACGGAGTCGATTGTCGAGTGAATAAGTGCATTGGTTTCTCTTGCACTTTCAGCACTCTTTTCGGCAAGGTTGCGAACTTCGTCTGCGACAACGGCAAAACCCTTGCCTGCAGCACCTGCACGAGCCGCTTCAATCGCCGCGTTAAGAGCAAGTATATTCGTCTGGAACGCAATATCGTCAATCGCCTGAATGATGTCGAGTATCTGGTCGGATTTCTCCTTGATTTCGTCCATCGCAGCAAGCATATTGAGAACTTCGTCATTCTGAACGCGTATTCTCTCGCAGCTTTCTGCGGAAATACGTCCTGCTTCATCTGCGCTTTCAGCGGTTTTCTGAAGCTTTGCGGTAATATCGTTGATGCTGTTGGAGAGTCCGTCAACTGCTTCAGCCTGCTGCTGAGTTCCGTCGGAAAGCGTCTTTGAGCCTTCGGAAATCTGCCGCGACCCCTCGGCAACATCTGCTGATGACTGGTTGATGTGGTGCATAATCTCAGACAACTGGGTCGAGATATCCTTGAACGAAGTAGTAAGTTCAGCGAAATCGCCTATGTACTCAACTTCGGGTTCGGCGGTGAAATCGCCTGTCGCCATCTTCGATAAAACGCTCTTGATGTCGGTGACATACTCGTTGAGCGTATTTGTTGTGTTGTCAAGCGCTCTTACAAAGTCGCCCATTTCATCTTTTGTTGTCAGATACTTTGAATCAACACGGGAAAGCACGCCACGACTCATCTTTTCAGCCTGATGTTTTGCCTGTGTGATAGGGTTGATAACCATTTTTACCGAGATAATGCCTATCGACGCCATGGAAACGGCAACTACTGCTACGGCTACTATGAGAGTTATGATAATCATTTTCCGAGTCAGAGCGTCTGTTTCTGCTGTGGATATTCCTGCAAAGAATGCTCCGACAACATTTCCGTTCATATCACTCAACGGTTCAAACACAACGCTGTGACGCTGACCTTCGATTTTGGTAGTGCCGACATAAGGAGTGCCGTTTTCAAGAACGGTTTTTGCAATATTGCCCGACATTTCCGTTCCGATTATGCGCTCGTTTTCAGCGTTGAGAATAGTTGTGCTGATACAGGTGTTTTCGCTGAATACGGTAACTTCCGTGTCAGAATGCTGTTTTACAGTATCAAGCCAGTCTGTTGCGTCAAGGTACATTCCGACTACGCCGAAATACTTTACCACTCCGCCGCGCTTTATGCTCTTGCGGCACTGTATGGTAAGGTTTCCCTGAGAGTCGAGCAGAAGTCCCGAATAATCTTCAACGGATTTATCAATTACAAAATCTGCAAGATTATAGTTTTCCGACTGCCAGAACAATGTGCCGTCGTTGTTGTAGAAGGCGATAAAATCTCCTGTGCTTTCACAGCGTTCTTCAAAAAGTTCCTGAAGTCCTTCGGGACCCAGCGTCATTACTCCTGCAACCTCGATATAATCAGCGGTATTCTGAATTCTGTCAAGGTTGGTTTCATAGCTGGTCTGAAGGCTGTTCATACCTGACTGCGCCATCATTGAAACGACAGTGTTAGTGTACGACATGGACATACCCATAGTGGTTATGCTTACCGCAAGCACCGTAATGAATATGCAAAATATAATTGCTAAAAGCAGCTTACGTCCAATTTTTGAGTTCATAATAATTTCTCCTTTACAAGCAAGATTATTACTCCCACACCCACAAATCGGCAGCTCAGTTCCTTTCCATAAGTCTGCGAAGGAATGTTTCTGCGGCTGCTGTAACCTTTGCGTACTTCGGGTCTTCGCTGTCTATCACATTCTGGAAGAATTTCTGGAGTTTAGTGTTCATACTCTGGCTCAGCGCACGATGAGCAACATATTCGTGTGCCGCTATAAGCTCCGGATTATCCATTACTGCGATAGCAAAGTTTACAAACCTGTTGGTATCGGTGAAAAGAAGGTAGTTGCACGCTGTCACTATGCTTGAATAGAAATTCGGTGAAATTATGATTTCCCCGTTGTATTCAACTTCGCCTGACAGCAGGCAGTTAAGTTTCTCATCAGAGAGCGATTTGATTGCATATGCTGACTCCAACATCTCACAGTCCGGCATATTGTCGGCTTTTTCAAGTACCGAGTACGGCAAAACGTTGTTGCTGAGAGCTTTTTTGCTTGTCGTTTGCAGTTTTGCCATAAGAATGTCGAACTGGCGTGGTTTATATTCCGGCAGTGTCGTCAGCAGGAAATTCAGCATTTCTTTCGGGAATATTTCAAGAGGAATTTTGATTGACGCTCCTCGAAATCCCGATATGCCTTCGGGGTAAATCTGTTTTACAGGCTGGGGAGCGTAATTAGGTTCTGTTTGTGCCATTGGCTGTGCAGACTGCTCGCCTGTTTCTTCCTGAGCTTCGTCGTTTTCGGCGGTAGTATCTGCTTCGGCAGAAGCCATTCTTTCTGCGGCAGGTGATGGCATAGACACCTCAATGGGGTCGGTATATGGTATACAGATTTTTTCGATCACCAGACATCGGAAAGGTGTATCCTCGTCTACACAGGCAACTGCGCCGTGATGCCCTTTAAGCAGCATCGAATGAAATCCCGATAAATGATAAACAATTCCCTGAACAGGCCGCTTTTTTACGGATTCTTCCAGTCCGACTTTAACCTTGGGAAGGAAGTAATCCAATGGCTGTGTGGGAATTATAAAACACGGCTTGAAAACATTATTGCCTACAAGTCGGTTGCGTTCAGCCGTTCCGTGAACTTCATGGGGAATATTGTACGCTCCCCAGAAGAAAACACCGTTTCCGTCTGTCGGGTAATACTCTGAATAATACAGCGCATACACACCGTCTTCAAGCATTCCGAGTATTTCGCGCATTCCGCTTAATATTGTTTCTCCGCTGTTAAGTTTTCCAAAGCACATATCAATCGTTTTTTTGATCTCACGATCGTAACTGGAATAACCCGGACAAAGCGAAATCAACTTGTCTGACTGTTCGTTCCCGTGATTAGGGCAGATAACCGAAACTATCGGGTCGCTTCCAACGAAGAACAATCTCGTCTTTGCATTTACGCCGCCTAGTCCCGTATAGCCTGCGTTACACGTTCCGATAGCCGCCTCTCCGTTTTTTACGGTAACAAGCGTAGCGTCTGTGCCGCCGACTGTAACGACTTCGGATTTTATTTCAACGCTCACAATTACTCACTCCTTACCTTTGTTCGAGATGCAATGCTATGATATCCGCAATAGAACCTATCTGCTTTTTTTCGAATGCCTTCTTGGGAATAAATGCCGCAGGTGTGTTGTTCTTATAAAGAATGAACATTTTATCAGACTCGACAAAGTAGTCCATCTCGCCCCACGGAATAAGATCACGTCCCTGATAAACGCAGCTCTCGCACGCCGCAAATCCTGCACGGCCTATCACAAAGGATATTACCTGTCTTGCGGCAGGGTCGGCGCTGCACATACGTTTTACTTTTGCTTTCGCTATAAGATGATTGATTATGTAAATCAAAAGTGCAACAATTCCACCGGAAACAAGTGAAATCGGAATGAAATACAGCACGTTTTCCCGCGATATGCCGATTGTGAAATGAAGAACACCAAGCACAATAAGCGCAATCAGCAATGCAACCAGCCACAGCAGTTTTACCATTCTGAAATTAAGCAGTGTGATAAATGCAGAAGCGGTTTCGTTTTCATCAAGAATACCTTCGCCCGAATACATTTCTTTGCCGGGAGAACATTCGCGGTAAACATTCTTCAAAGGGAATATGCGCCGTTCATGCTTGTATGAAAAACCGTAAACGCCCTGTTTGCACTCGATTATTGTTATAGCTCTAAGCAATTCTTCTTCGGTTGCAAACATCTTAGTGGAAATTTGAAATGTCTTTGTACCGGCGCTTATTTTGATTTCACGCTTTAACACTTCTACTCCACGCACCATATCCCAACTATAAACAAGCGGCTGTTCATTACCTGCACCGCAAACAGAAAAAACACTGCCAAAGATGTATGTAACTGACGCTTTTTCATTGAAAGCCATTGCAGAAGCCAAATCAGAGAAAGCCAAAAAAACACCTTCATTTCATTATAAGAATAATGACAGCGCTATAATCGCTGTCGTTATGCGGAAACATTATGCAATAACCGCAAACGCTTCCTTTTTAAAATCAGACGCATAAGTATAACCGGTCGAAATTAAAAGACCGACTTGTTTGCTGCGCCAGCTGATAAACAGAGGTATGAATAAGCTTAATCATAAATTCATCGATTATTCATACGATTTAGCGCAATGAATTACACCGCACTGTTTTAATATCTTTATAGTATTATACCATATCTGAGTAAAAAAAGAAAGGGGTTTTAGAAAAAAAGTTGTATAAAAAACACAAAACAGGGAATTTATCAAATTCCCTGTCAGTAGTTAAATTGCACCGCCTTGCCGTAAGATGCAATATAAAACCCGCGGTTAAGCAGGACGGGTAAGATCGCCCGATGTTTTCACGCTCCCGCCAACGATATTGAATATCGGAGGTCTGCAATCCGACAACGGAGTCGAAATCCCTTTTTAAATGTGTGGGTTATGAAAGCACACATACACAAGCAAGGCAGTATAAATTCAATTTATAAAACCCATCTGCTCTGATTTCAAAAGTCAGAATAAATGCTGTTCGCAGAATTATTCATCATCGTTTTCTTCGGATAAATAATCGGCTGTTTCAGAAAAGCGCTTGAGGAACATTTCGCCTGCTGCGTTATATTCGTCATCGTCATCAACGGTAGAAAGCATTGCTTCACCATCTGACATGATTTCTTTCAGCACAACAAATTCAGCTTCGTCCTCATCATCAAAATCTGTCGGAATAAGCGCATAATATACAATGCCGTTAAGCTCTGCTCTGTCGATAAATTCAAACTGAGTTACGTTTCCGTCCTCGTCCTCAAGTTCAATAATACCCTCTTCGTCATCAAGGAATGCTTCCATCTTGTCTGCTTCCATTGTTTCAACTCCTGTCTGCTGCGGCAAGCGAGCGTTTTTGATAAAATTCAATATTGAGTTAGAGTTTATTCTCTTTTCATGCTCAACAATAATATTTTACAATATTGCGGCGCAATTGTCAATAGGTATTTATTGAAAATCAGCTGTTTTTTTGCTTTTTAACAGATAATCATTAAAAATGACTAAAACAGGCTTAAAAAATATATACAAAATGCTAGACTAAAAATTAAAAACTTCTATTGACAATTCACAAAAAATGTGTTAATATATATTCAAGGAAAGGAAACCGAGGAAAAGTCAGGAAGCTGACACGGCGACCGCCTTAATTCAAGGAAAGGGGAGTAGCTCCGATGGAATGCTGAGTTTCAGGAAAATCTGATGGTGCTGATACTGTACAAGAGCGGTTTACGGATTGCGGGTTTGCGGTGGCTGTCCGTTATGGCGGCAGAGGAAAACGCAGCGAGTGGGTAAACGGGCTGGCGAAGTTTGGCACACGGATTTGGCAGCAGCTTTTCAAGAGAGGTAATTCCGATGTCTTGAACATTTATAATCAGAGTATTTTAGCTTTAAGCAGAAAGGGAGCGAGTCCAATGGAAAGCACTGAACCGGTTTTGCATCGTCTGCGGAGTCGCAGCCTGACGCTTCGGTAATGATTTGAATGCGATGACGTTCGCGCGCGGCTTGATGCCGATATACAGCGAGCGTTCGCAATAACAAGGTGTTTAGCCGTATAAATACCGGACTTGAAGGAAATTCCGCAGACATTTTTTCCGCTATATGCGTTTACATAGATAAGTCCCTACGGAAGAGGTGGTTATCAATGTACAGTATAACGAAGGTGAGTGAAAAGTAGTACAGGAGGTTGAGTCCGATGTCCCTTGGAGATTTTGCAAAACAAAAATTCTGACAAGGAGTACAGTCCAATGTGATACTGATTAAATTTGCGGATTACAATTGAATAATATATACCCCTCGCTTCAGGCGAGGGGTCTGATTTATGAAGAAATAGCTTGATTCGAATAAAAAACGCAGCCTTCAAGCTGCGTTCTTCATTTTAAATCGTCTTAAATCAAACGGCTCTCTGAACCATTCCCGAGCGGAGGCAACGAGAGCAAACGTTCACTCTGCAAGGAGTTCCGTCAACGATAGCCTTAACCTTCTTAACGTTAGGCTTGAAGGTTCTGTTGGAACGTCTGTGAGAGTGAGACACCTTAATTCCGAAAGCAACAGACTTTCCGCATATTTCACACTTTGCCATTTAAAACACCGTCCTTTCCAGAGTATGAGTATAATAATCAAATAACATTAATATTATATCAAAAATCAATCTCAATTGCAAGTCTTTTTTTAAAAACTTTTGATTTTTCGTGATTTTCCACAAATTTGAGTGCAAAAAACAATCAAATCATTACAAAACCAACTTTTTTCTGAACTTTTTGCAAGGTTTTTCTGGAAGCTTTGAATGCTTTTTCTGCACCCTTTTTCATACAATCCTCGATGTAAGCCTTGTCAGCTGTGATGCGCTTAAATTCTTCCTGCAGAGGGGCAAGCTTGTCAGCGACTGCTTCGCCGACTGCAAGTTTGAAGTCGCCGTATCCTTTTCCTTTGAACTCCTGTTCGATCTCCTCGAAGGATTTGTCGGTTACTCCTCCGTAGATTGACATGAGATTTATTATGCCGTCTTTGCCTTCACGGGCGCAGACCTCTGTTTCGCTGTCGGTAACGGCACGCTTGAACTTGCGGATTATCGTATCCTTGTCGTCCAAAATCCATACAGAAGCATTGGGGTTTTCATCTGACTTTGACATCTTCTTTGTCGGCTCCTGAAGCGACATTACTTTTGCTGTTGATTTTGTGATATAACCTTCGGGCATTCTGAATACATCACCGTAAACACCGTTGAAGCGCTGTACGATGTTTCTTGCGAGTTCGAGATGCTGCATCTGATCAACACCGACAGGCACGAGATCTGCCTGATACAGCAGAATATCCGCAGCCATAAGCACGGGGTATGTGAACAGTCCTGCGTTTATATTGTCGGGGTGCTTTTGCGATTTATCCTTGAACTGCGTCATTCTTGACAATTCGCCGAACTGTGTATAGCAGCTCAATATCCATGACAATTCTGAGTGATTGGGGTTGTGTCCCTGCACAAACAGGGTCGATTTTTCGGGGTCAAGGCCCGCTGCAATGAGCAGAGCATAGCTTTCCTTTATCTGCGCACGGAGTTTTGTGGGGTCTTGCCTTACTGTTATAGAATGAAGGTCTGCTATTCCAAAAAAGCAGTTGTAATCATTTTGTAGTCTTACCCAGTTGCGCATTGCGCCGAGATAGTTTCCGAGGTGCGGCGTATTTGTCGGCTGAATGAGGCTCAGCATAACCTTTTTCTGTTCTTCCATATTATATCCTTTCAATTTTGGTTTGCGTTCATCAGTAAAACGATGTCTTTACATACTTAAAGCAGCAGTATATAACGTTAAACGAGAAGTTCTTTTGCACATTTTCCGAGAATTTCGCAGCCTTTTATAATCTGCTCGTCCGTAGGTGTGGAGAAATTAAGACGGAATGAATGCGATACCGCTTTTTCATCGGTGCAAAATGCGTTTCCCGGAACAACGGCAACCTTGCGCTTGACTGCTTCAACGCAGAATGCGTTCATATCGAATTTATCGGGCATGGTCGCCCATATAAACAAACCGCCCTCCGGTTTGGAGTAAGTGATGAAGTCGGGCATATTCTTTTCAAGGCACTGCGCCATGAGTTGATATTTCTTGCGGTAAATGCCACGGAGTTTTTCGAGATGTGCGCTGAAATCAACTGTTTCGAGAAACTGATAAGCTATCATCTGCGCCCATATGTTGGTGTGGACAGTGCTTGTCTGAAGTCCTACGACCGCCTTTGACAAGCAGTCTGACGGACCGCACAGGTAACCGACGCGAAGTCCCGGAGCAAGGATTTTTGAGAACGTGCCTGCATACAGCACTGTGCCGCTTGCGTCAAGCTCTTTGTAGCAGGGGACGGGAGTTCCTGCAAATCTGAGGTCGCCGTAAGGGTTATCTTCCAGTATGTAAACAGAGTGCTGCTGTGCAAGGCGCAGAATTGCTTGTCGGCGCTCAAGCGTGGTAGTGTTGCCTGTCGGGTTTTGGAAATTGGGGATTGTATAAATAAATCTTACGTTTGAGTTGTTTTCAAGGATTTCTTGCAAGCGCTCGGGGAGAATGCCGTTTTCGTCCGTGGGAATGCCGACAAGCTGTACACCGTAGCTTCTGAACGCGTTGAGTGAACCTATGAAGCTCGGGTCCTCACAAAGAATTATATCGCCCTCGTTGCAGAGGATTTTTGCGGTAACTTCAATGGCTTGCTGTGCGCCTGCGGTTACGATAACCATATCGTTGTCAGAAAACATTCTTTTGCTACGAAGGTCGCTTTCAAGGCGTTTGCGCAAAGGGGCGTAGCCCTCGGTTACAGAATACTGAAGTGCGTTTATAGGCTCTTTTTCAAAAATATCCGCTGAAATTTTTTTGATAGTTTCAACAGGGAATGCTTCGGGGGCGGGATTTCCTGCGGCGAAACTTATCACTTCGGGGTCGGCGGTGAATTTTAAAATTTCGCGGATTGCAGACGGTGCGAGCGTTGATACTTTATTGGAAAAAGGCTGGAGCATAATTGTTTCCTCCTTATGAAATATTTCATCTGATATACATATAATAATAT
>CAZTRH010000046.1:0-15453 GCA_964616605.1 uncultured Ruminococcus sp. | reverse complement strand
CTCTACAGGTGCTGCAAAGGCTATCGGTCTTGTAATTCCTGAACTCAACGGCAAGCTTATAGGTTCTGCTCAGAGAGTTCCTACACCTACAGGTTCTACAACTATCCTTACAGCTGTTGTTAAGGGTAATGATATCACAGTTGACGGCATCAACGCTGCTATGAAGGCTGCTGCTACAGAGTCCTTCGGTTACAACGAGGAGCAGATCGTTTCTTCCGATATCATCGGTATGAAGTACGGTTCTCTGTTTGACGCTACACAGACAATGGTATCTAAGGTTGGAGATGACCTCTATCAGGTACAGGTAGTTTCCTGGTATGATAACGAGAACTCTTATACATCTCAGATGGTAAGAACAATCAAGTATTTCGCAGAACTTTAATTTTTAAAGTTTAGTGGTTTTAATCGCCCTTGATAATTTTCGAGGGCGATTTATTTTATAAGACACAAGCAGATATTTTTCTCCATTGACAACAGAGTTTTGTTCTGTTATAATTTAATACAAGGAATTCTAAAATATAAGGAGAATAAAATGAACGATCTTGAAAAAAAAGAACCTGTTTATTCAAACAACACCGTTGGAAAACAGTCGTCAGCATCTTCACAAGGCGTTATGCCTCCTGATGAACAAAATACCGAACAAGTTAGTAATCCCGCAAATCAGTGTATTACGGATAACAGCATTTCATCTGAAGAACAAGATAAAAAAATACTTGATGCTCTCGATGAAATTCTTGGAAAATATTCTAATCAAATCCAAAATTCAGCTACTGTTGAACCTCAGACTCCAAAGAAAAAAACTACTATTAACAAAACCTCAAAAAAAGGAGTTGGTTTTCTTTCTCTTGGACTTGTACTCATTTTCTTAGGAATAATGATGCTGTACTGTCTGTTTTCGCCGAAACATGATTTTTCTATTGTTCTTAAGTTATCTCCGATTTGCGCTGTGCTGATTGGTATGGAATTATTTTTCAATCAGATTGCAAATCAAGGCAGATTTAAGGTCAATATTCCCAGCGTTCTGATATCAGCGGTTTTAACAGTAGGCTGCTGCGTTATGTGTACTACGCTAACCAACAAATTTAATGACAGGGAAGAGGAATACAATAATCGCACAATAGCTGCACAGATTTACGATTTAAGTTATCAGGAACTGCGTTATACTGCTGACATTGATAAGCTTGACGTAAAAGTTGACTTAAACCCGGACGGCAAAGGAATAATTGATGGCTTTAAATCATTATCTACTGATGATAATGTTGATATTTCAATAAGGATTGCCGGAATTATCAGTTCGCCGAAAGACTTTTCGCGTATCTGCAAAGAAATCATAAACGCATACAGAATAATGGGAATTGATGTTACAAATTTTTATTTCAGCAATGAGAGTTCTTTGCATACATATTCTTTAAGCGTTGAAGGAAAATTTGCACAGGATTATAGCCCCGAAGAGTTGGAAGTATATGTAAATCACATTTATATAAAAGACATGGACTATCTGGAAGACTTGGAAGACTTGGTTGAAAGCAATGAAGAATCATAATTTTTTTAGAGAGGAAATAAGATGCTATCTAACGAAAAGAAAGTTGAGTTGTACAGCTGTATAAAAAGACAATTTCCCGATGAAGGACTTTATCGCGTTTCAAGAGTATATGAATGGCTGTCAACAAACGGATATACTTTTGATAGACTTGACTGCGCTAATTTCAGAGAATTTGCCGAAAATTTTACTGAAATGTTCAGATTTCAAGATGACAATAATGATGATTTTATCGAAATAATGAAATGGCAGGAAGCAGAGATTTCGTCGAAGTTTAAGACGGTTCACCCCGCTGATAACTTTTTCGGTAAACAGGATATTATATTGAATGATGACATAATTGAAATATCTCAGCGTTCGCTGTATGCCTTGACAAAAATTCTTGGAACAGGCATTACAGTAGGTCAGCTCAAGCAGGAAATATACGATAAATTTAAGCAATCCAAAGAGTCGGACACCCTGACTTTTCATAATAACAGATATATTTTCCCGATAGGTTGTAGTTACGATGGTTTTTTAGTAAACGGTATTATAACCAAAAATCAAAGTTTAATAGGAAAAAGCCTTTACTTTTCTTTTGAAAAAACCTCAAGACCCGTAACCAGCAATAAAATGGGGATAGAGCAAAGACCTATGGGAATGCCGATAGAAGAAGGTGATCGGAATATGATATACAATATTCTGGTCAACAATTTTGAATATGAAAAGCCATATCATATGGCAGCCATCAGTAAAATGCTTTCAGATAATGGTGTTGACAAATCAAAATACGGTTATTACAAGATGAAAGATTTGCTGGCTCAACTGCCTTACCTGGAGCTGAACGAAGAAATACTTGGTGGGGTACCACAGACAATCGTTACAATACACAAACAAGAAAATGTTCAGAACGTTACTATCGTTAAAGAAAATACGCAAAGTGCTGATGTAGAGTTGCCCGATGGGTTGCTGATGGATTTCTGCTATCTTCCAATGAAACCAATTTCGATACTCGAAAAGTATATTGCTGAAAGTGGCATCACTGTCAATTTTCCAATAATCTCAAAAGATTTAAGCGAGGATTATAATTTAGCAAAACAGTCAGGAACTGTAAGGATTACAGATGATAAACTTGTATTTCCAAGCCGTTATTTGAAAAAAGATAAGAGCAATATTGAAATCACTCTCAGGTTAAGCTCTTACGAAGGGAAAAAATGGTTTTTGTACTATGTTGATACGGTTGATCAAGATAAAAACCGTAGCGTTAATCCGGGAAAGCAGCTTGAAAACTTTGCATTTTTAGGAAGCTGGGCTAATTTTTTAAGCGAACTTGCAGCAAAAGCTAATGACGAAGATTGGGATTTTCCAAATAATACAAGGAAAAGCTATCAGATTTTGATTTTATATATCAAGTATACTTTCAGTCGTCTTATTCGCGAAAATAAGGTTTGCATATCAAATGATAAGCAGTTTGCCGCATTCAATACCGGTCTTGCAGATGACCACTACGATGATATTTATGCTTGTTTTCTGCCGAATGATTTAGCTAACGGAAGTCCTTGGAAATTTGTTGGTTTCTGCACAGCAGCGTCGGGAGGACTTGGAAAACAGCTGGTTAGCTATTTTAATCCGCTGCCGCAGCCGCCATCTTATTTCAAACGGAATGAAGATTTACTTTATGACAGCACCAAGCAGTTACATACAGACTTTGAACATATAATAATTGATAATATCAATCGTCTGCCTTTACAGTTTCTTTATGACCAATTCTTTGATACTCCTAAAGCAGCCGAAATAGTCGAAGAACTGCGTAAGAATACAGGTGTGTATGATTACCAACAGCGATCTGCATTGTATGCAGAATTAAGGACGCTGATTTGTGAGAACAGCCGCCTGTTCCTCAGAATACAAAACAGATTAAAAGACTCCATTGAGCTTGCCAAAAAAAGAGTAAGGTGGAATTACAAAACAGCTGTGCCATCATATTTTCCTAAACGTGATAGTATGTCTCTGATGCTGCCACTGGCACTGGTCGACGAATTGAAACCCGATATTGCACTTGTTGTAGAGCTTACTAAATCAGGCTGCTATCAAGGTCAGACTATATTAACCCTGTCACAGGCTTATATAAACGCAAGACTGCTATGCAGACTTACAGGTGATTGGCTCATTCCAGAAAAAATACTTATTCCTGCAGATGAACAAAACGACGAAGATATTTAAGCGAAACAACAGGTAATTATATTACAAACGCAATAAAACGAGCGTCTGAATTTAAACAGCCGCTCGTTTTTTATTACCTCTTAACAATCAGTAGCCCCTGTTTTTCAAGAACAAACGGATTTTTTCAAGACAATCATGGTAAAGCTCCATAAGTTCAGTATGATTGTACTTTGCATACTCAATATTTCCTGTTTTTAATGCAAACTCAGTAGCACGGGCGCGCTCAGACAGACCCTCTAGTCCTATAGTAAGTGACGTACTTTTCAATGAATGCGCATTTATGCGATATTCTTCAAAATTTCCTTCTGCAAATTGCGCTTCCATATCTTCAAGTCTATGGTTTTCAGAAAATTGCTTGAGAACATCAAGATAAAAACTCACTTCATCGCAGCAATAGGGAAGAGCAACCTTAAGATTAACAGACGGAAGCAGTTCAACTAGCTGAGCCAGTTCCTCTTTGGCATGGTCATTTTCGCTATCATTGTCACCTGTATACTCTTGTATAAATTCTTCAGGAAGATAGCTTTTAATAACGCTTTCCAATCTTTCTCCACGGACAGGCTTTGAAATATAATCCGCAAATCCTTCTTCCAGATACTGCTCACGAAGTCCTGCAATAGCATTAGCTGTCAGCATGATAACGGGAGTTTCAGTGCAAAGCGTGTTTTCACTGCGCAGTTTCTTATATGTTTCAATACCGTCCATTCCCGGCATCATATGATCCATAAGAATTATGTCATAATGGTGCTGTTTTGCAAGCTCTATTGCATCATTTCCATCAGTTGCAGTATCAACCTGAACCTTTGTGCATTTCAGCATATTAGTTATTACCATAAGATTTACAGGCAAATCATCAACAGCAAGTATTCGGGCATTCGGAGCCATAAAACTTCTTACATACCCATAATCCTGCGTGTGAGCATAATTCAAATGGATATCACCCATCGGTGTTTTGTCAGCTATTTCCTGTGGTATAGTCAGTGAGAACTCACTTCCCTTATCCAACTCGCTTTCAACCGATATAGTACCATTCATCAAAGTTACAAGACTCTTTACTATTGCAAGCCCAAGCCCTGAGCCTTCAATCCCACGATTTTTTGCAACATCAAATCTTGTAAACCTTCCGAAAATATCATTCAGATTTTCTTTGGAAATACCAATCCCTGTATCCTTCACACTAACTTTAAGCAAGTAGCCATCTTCTGTAAACTCTCCGCCAACTTTCATAGTTACAGAACCTTTTTTAGTGTACTTAACGGCATTAGTAAGCAGATTTACTATAATTTGTCTTATATGTGTTTCATCGCCGCACATAAGACGAGGAATATCTTTGTCGCAGTCAACTTCAATTTTCAGATCTTTATCCTGCGCTCTTGCGACAGCCATATTGTAACAGTCATTTATCATTGACGCAACATCATATAAAGAATTTACAATCTCAACTTTACCTGATTCAATCTTCGAAATATCCAGAACATCATTTATAATCGATAAAAGAAGATTTCCGGACGATTGAATATTTGAGGCATATTCCCTGATTTCCGCTTTTTTCTCTTCACGCAAAATCATCTCGTTCATTCCGAGAATTGCATTAATCGGCGTGCGAATTTCATGGGACATATTTATCAAGAATGCACTTTTGGCCTGATTTGCAACCTGCGCTTCTTCCTGACTGATTTTTGCCTGAGAAACAGCAGCTATAAGTTTCAGCCGCTGTCCTTCCATAAGTGAAACAATCTGCATTGCAATCACTTCGGTAACCACAACCAGAGCCACAGAAATAATTACTTCGGGAATAAAGTATTTCTGGCTGCCGTTTGTTCTGATAAATCGTACAGTTGCAGCTACGGCAATGCCCAGAATATTAAGAAATCCGGTTGCCATACATAGCTTTCTTGAACAAAACACAGAAGCGACCAGAATAGGAATAATAAAAATAGTAAGCGTATTTCTGTATGTGTAATGCACAGACGCCACCACTGTACACATAACAGTAAGTGCCGTTAAAACAATCAAATTCTGAATACCATCGTGTTTTTTTATTTTACTCGTAATAATATACTGAAGCAGTACAATTGAAAAATTGATTGCTGACGGAAATACAAGATAATTCAGTATATACTCGACAGGTTCTTGTTTTATAAGATTTGAAAAGTGCATAACTATCGAAACTGTTATTTCAATAATTAAAACGGCAATTGCTATAGAAAGGTTTACAAACAACAAACGTTTGCGCAGTTTTCCATAATCGGAAGAGCCTTTTACCGAAAAGTCATATAAGTTCACATCATCACCGCTGACAATGCATCTATCACATTCAAAACAACGAGGTTCTCCCGCCATAAAAAAACTCTCCTCTCTGATTATTAAAGTCTTACATAAATCTGACATACATTATGTATCAAAAATACTCTTTATAACATTATACAACTTCTTTATATATATGTCAAGCATTTTAAATATCAATTTTTAAGACGAAAAAGCGACATTTTTAATTAGTAAATTATTTTATAAACAATGTTATGCAACAACTGTGTATAAGGCAAGTAAATATGGTAATTTATCTAAAATTTCGTATTGCATTTATAATAAAATTATGTTATAATAATAATTGATACAATGGTATTTAAGATCATCAAAGGAGAATTCAGGTAATGAAGAAAAGACGAATTATGGTCGTAGATGACGACTCTATAACTATAAAAATGTGTGAATTTATCCTGCAAAAACATGATTACAATGTTGTTACCGCTATGTCGGGAAGGCAGTGTCTGGATTACCTGCGTAATCCGGAAAATCCTCCTGTAGACCTGATTTTGTTGGATATTGAAATGCCCGTACTGAACGGATACAACACACTTTCAAGCATAAGACAATCAGAATCACTTAAGCATATTCCTGTAATGTTCCTCACCGCAAGTGCTACGCAGGAAACTGTAAAAGAAGCAATACGACTTGGAGTAAACTCCTTCCTGAAAAAACCATTTCTTCCGAATGAGCTGGTTGAAAAAGTATCATCTTTGTTAAGTGCTGCCAGATAAAAAATCCTTTTTTGATTGCATTTTATATTGCAGAAAAATTTCTGCAATATAAGCTTCCTGCATACTAAAAAAAGAGGTAACACTTATGTTATACAATATATATTTTGAAATTGCGGCTATTGCGTTTATGATCGTATTGAATTTGTTTATACGCATTCAATATAACTCAAAGCCGCTTACAAACAGGCTGTACAAAAGACTTGCCATGTTTGTTCTCATAGCTCTTATACTCGATGTCGGAACAGCGGTTACTATAAGCTATGCTCAGCATATACCAATATGGCTGAATATGGTTCTGAATTTCTTGTATTTTGCATCTGATGTATTCATAGAGTACCAGTTTATAACGTACTCGACTGTTTGTACATTTGAACGAAGAATACCTGCTGTTCAAATATCCTGTCGCATTATAACAGGTATGATGTTTGCTGTGCTGATAGCAAATTTCTTCACAGGCTGGATATTTTCATTTGATGAAACAGGATACATTCATGGACCACTGTATATTGTTGTTTATATTGTACCTATAGCAGCTATGCTTGCAAGCACAATTATTCTGTTCTGCGGATTTAAAAAATTCAATCATAACCAAAGATTGTCGCTTATCCTGTATTCTGTGATACTTGCGGCAGGTCCGATAGTGCAGATGATGTATCCTAATGTTCTGTTTATTCTTTTTACTGTTTCATTGGGTTTTATGACTCTTACGACATCTATGGAAAGTCCCGACTATCAGGCATTGCATGACGCACTTGAAGAACTGAAAGGCACAAAAGAAAAGATTGAAAAAGCTATGCAGTCAGCTCAGAGTGCAAGCCTTGCAAAATCGGAATTTCTATCGTCAATGTCGCACGAAATACGCACTCCCATCAACGCAATTCTGGGTTATGCCGACGCTATAAAACGCGAAACAAGCGAAGATGAAATATCCAAATATTCCGGGAATATTCAAACAGCAGGAAAACGTCTGCTGTCTATGGTAAGTGATATTCTTGATTATTCAAAGATGGATAACGAAAATTTCGCTTTACAAAACGAAAATTATTATACATCATCTTTCCTTATGGACGTTATGTCCTGCGGCGTTTATTACGCTGAAAAAGGGAATATTGAGTTTCGCTCCAGAATATCGGAAAATATCCCCTCAGCTCTGGTGGGGGATAACATGAGACTTACTCAGATAATTGATAATCTGTTGTCAAACGCTGCAAAATTCACCGAAGCAGGATATGTGGAGCTTGGCATCAGCTGGGAAGCAGAAGCCGAAGGCAAAGGCACTTTACACGTTTATGTTGAGGATACGGGAATTGGTATGAAAGCCGAAGACGTATCAAAGGTATCCGCTTTTATCAGGTTGAACAAAGAGCAAACGCAAAACATCTCAGGAATTGGTCTTGGACTTACAATTGCAACAAAACTCCTCGGTTTTATGGGAAGCAGACTTGAAATCAAAAGCGAATACGGAAAAGGCACAAGAATGAGCTTTGATGTTCAGCAGGATATCTGGGACGTAACACCTGTTGGCAAATTAACAGAAAATGCCAAAACCAATGATACTATCGATTTCACGGCGCCGAAAGCTAGGATTTTAGCCGTTGACGACAATAGAATTAACCTTGAGTTAATTTTCTATATTCTCGAAAAAACAAAAGCAGAAATTGATTTCGCTCTAAACGGAGAAGAAGCAATACAGCTTATCAAAAAGAAGCATTACGACATTATATTCATGGACCACATGATGCCTGTAATGAACGGAATTGAGGCTATAAAGGAAATAAAAAGCAACAATCTCAGCGACGCTCCATGCATAGTTGTTACAGCAAATGCCATAGCAGGGGAAAGGGAAATGTACCTTTCAGCAGGCTTTGACGATTACATAACAAAACCGATAACCGCACACAGACTTAACGATGTGATGCGAAAACACCTCCGCAAGGATCTTATTTGCGATGGCGTAGTTGAAGAAACAACCGAAATCATGTCAAAAAATTCGGGCGGAATACTCAAAAAACTTTCGCAATTGCTCAATGTTACTTCCGGTATGGCTTTCTGCTGTAATGACACAGAGTTTTATCTTCAGATAATAATGACGTACATTGAAGAAGACAAAACTTCTGAAATCAAAAGATGTTTTGAAGAAAAAGATTTTGAGAATTACAGAATACTTGTTCATGCATTGAAAAGCACCTCACGGACCATAGGTGCAGATGATATGTCTGAAGAAGCTCGAAGGCTTGAACACGCCGCACGGGAAAACGACATCAACTATATAAACGAAAACACACAGCGTGTACTCCTTATCTATCATAAGCTTATTTCAAGAATTAAAAATGTTCTTGATAATTGCTAAAATAATAAAGCCTGAGAGCAACCGCTCTCAGGCTTTTTATGTACTTAAACTCAAAGAGTCTTAAGAATTTCACCCATAAGATTAGGAGTTGCACAAATAGCATTAGACTCGTCAGTGTCAATGTGCATTGCGTCAGCAAAAGATTCGCTTACACGAACAACAACATCACCAAGAACAGCTGTTCTGCCGTTTGTATTGCACTTTACCCAAACAATATCCTTGTTCTTAACGCCAAGGCTTTCAGCGGTAGCAGGGGTAAGGTGGATATGACGCTTTGCAACAATAACACCTTCCTTAATAGTAACTTCACCTGCAGGACCTCTAAGTGTGCAGCCGGGAGTGCCAGCTGTATCGCCGCTTTCACGGATTGCGATATCAAGACCGATGGAACGAGCGTCTGTAGCAGACAGCTCAACTTGATCTGCATTACGGCACGGACCAAGAATGCTTACATTTGCAAGCTCCTTCTTAGGACCTACAACAGTAACTCTCTGCTCGCTTGCAAACTGTCCGGGCTGAGAGAGATCCTTCTTCTTTGTGAGCTGTGCGTCCTTACCAAAAAGAACTTCAAGTGTTTCCTGAGTGACATGAACGTGTCTGGCTGATGTTTCGATTAAAATTTCTGCCATTTTTGTTTCCTCCAAATAATTCTTTTAGGCAAAATGCCTAAATACTTCTTTTTGATTATAACATATTTTTCAAAAAAAATCAAGTAAATCTCTTGATTTTTTTTAATTTTTATGATATAATTTGAAAGTGGTTATCAAAATCAATTTAAGCAGACTCAGAAAGGTTGTTACACAATTGCAAAGAAACAATTATAATACGAAGCAGCGTGATGAAATCGTTAATTTTTTTAGTCAGCACCGTGGGAAATGCTTTACGGCAAAGGAAATTATAAGAAGCGGTGAAATTCAATCCGGCGAAGCTACCGTATACCGCACACTATCAAAACTTACAAATCAAGGTATACTTACACGATTTACAGATGGAGAAGCCGCTTGTTATCAGCTTAATGAAAGTGAAAAATGCCATAATCACTTTCACCTAAAGTGTTCACGCTGCGGCGTTTTAATTCATATGGATTGTGGATTTATGAAAGATATGCAGCAACATATTGAAAATAGCCACGATTTTATTGTGGACTTTCAGAAAACAGTAATTTATGGATTATGCGGAGAATGCTCTCGGTTAGGAGATAATAATGTTTAAGAAATTTTTGATTTGCATAATGGCATTGTCGATGACGATGCTTTGTGGGTGTACTTCTGCGTCGGATAATAATATTAAAGATAATAAACTTTCGATTGTTACAACGATTTTTCCTGCGTATGATTTTGCCCGACAGATATTTGGCGACAGCGCAGAGATTACGCTGCTGTTAAAGCCTGGAATGGAAAGCCACAGCTACGACCCCGGCGCAAAAGATATAATCAAAATAACGAATTGCGATTTATTTATTTATAACGGCGGCGAGTCAGATGTGTGGGTTGAAAATATAATTGAATCTGCAAAAAAGTCTGAGTCTTTCAAAGCATTGAAAATGATGGACGCTGTAAATGCACTTGAAGAAGAGCCGCTGGAGGGATTTCAATCAGAAGAACATCACCACGAAGAGGACAGCGAAGAAGAATACGATGAACACATCTGGACTTCTCCAAAAAATGCTGTAAAAATTGTAAATCACATCAAAGACTCTGCGATTGAGTTGCAGCCTTCGACGTCTGATGAGTACGAAGCAAATGCATCTGAATATGTGAACCGCCTGTACGACCTTGATAAACGGTTTTCCGAACTGCTGAAAGGTGAGGAGAGGTATTTCGTTTTTGGCGATAGATTTCCTATGTTATATTTCTTTAAGGAGTATAATCTGAATTACTACGCTGCTTTTCCGGGTTGTGGAAGTGAAACAGAACCGTCTGCCCAGTCCATTGCATTTCTTACCGAAAAATTAAAAGGAAAAGATACCATAGACGCAGTTTTTTACATTGAACTGTCCAATCATAAACTTGCGGATACATTAGCAAACGATACTAATTTACCATCGTTTGAGTTCCACGGCTGTCACAATATAACCTCCGATGATTTTGAAGCAGGAGAAACATATATTTCACTTATGGAAAGAAACTACAGTATGCTTGAGGAAGTGCTGTCATAATGTCACTGATTGAAATCAAAAATTTATCGTTATCATACGAAAATATTACCGTTATAGAAGATTTATCATTTAAGGTCGAAAGCGGCGATTACTTATGTATTGTCGGAGAGAATGGTTCAGGAAAAAGCACATTGGTTAAATCTCTGCTATCCTTAAAAAAACCAATGAGCGGCTCCATTGAGCTTGGAGATGGATTAAAGCAAAAAGAAGTTGGGTATCTGTCGCAACAGACAGGCGCACAGCGTGATTTTCCTGCGAGTGTAAGCGAAGTTGTGATGTCGGGTTGTCTGAACTCACGAGGAATAATTCCTTTTTATTCCAAAAAGGATTATCAATCAGCAATGATGAATATGAAAAGACTTGGAATTGAACATCTTGCCAAACGCAGTTATCGTGAATTATCAGGTGGTCAACAGCAAAGAGTGCTGCTTGCCAGAGCATTGTGTGCAACAAAAAAACTCCTTTTGCTTGATGAACCAATAACAGGGTTGGATCCAATGGCAGCTGCCGACCTCTATGAGCTGATTTCGGAAATTAACAAATCGGGTGTTACGATAGTAATGGTAACTCACGATATTTCCGCGGCATTGAAGTATGCGAAAAACATATTATGTATGCGTGAAAAAGACTGGTATTATGGTTCGGTAAAAGAGTTTCTGAACAGCAGCGCTTCTGATTTTTTGAAAGGCGGTGATAGTAATGATTGAAGTCATTACAGAAATATTCTCAACTCCGCCATTATTAAGAGCAGTTATAGTAGGCATATTAGTTTCGCTTTGTGCAGCACTGCTTGGCGTCAGCCTTGTACTAAAACGGTATTCAATGATTGGTGATGGATTATCGCACGTTGGTTTTGGAGCTTTGGCAATTGCAGCTGTTATGAATCTTGCTCCGATGGCAGTTGCTATTCCCGTTGTTATCGTTGCGGCATTTCTCTTGCTGCGGTTATCATCAAACAGCAAAATTAACGGTGATGCAGCAATAGCACTGATTTCTACGGGCGCACTTGCTATCGGTGTAATGGCTGTTTCAGTGTCAAAAGGTATGAACACCGATATCAACAACTACTTATTCGGCAGCATCTTGTCCGTCAGCAGTCAGGACGTCATCATAAGTGTTGTTCTTGCATTGGCTGTATTATTGATTTTCGTTTTCTTGTATACAAAAATCTTTGCAATTACATTTGACGAAAACTTCGCCAAAGCCACCGGCATTAAGGTAAATGTTTACAATATGCTGATAGCGCTGCTTACTGCAATAACAATCGTTATAGGTATGCGGCTCATGGGAAGTATGCTTATTTCAAGTCTTATAATCTTTCCTGCGCTATGCTCGATGCGAGTGTTCAAAAGCTTCTTTACTGTAACGGTATGTTCAGCTGTTATTTCGGTTGTAACGTTTATTATCGGAATGTTTATTTCATATATTCTTGACACGCCGTGCGGAGCAAGCATAGTCTGCGTAAATATTGTGTTCTTCGGAGCGTTTTATCTGTTTGGAGCAGTTGTTTCAAAAAGAAAGCAGTAAGCATATTCAAAACACGGATATCTGATTTCAAAAAGCCGAATATCCTGACACAAATATCACAAAGGCAAGATAATTCTTTTTGCATAACACATTATGTCTGCTTATGCAAAAAGAAACATCTTGCCTTCATGTTGGTACTTATAATGCAGCAAACGTTATTATTATAAAAAAAAGTCCGAAACAATCGTTGATTGTTTCGGACTAATTATTTAAGTTTTAAGACTGGAAGCAAAGCCCGAAACCTGAGAGATAATATTCGTGATTTCGCTTATGTTATCCCGTATCAGATGCAGACTCTCATTTAATTCGTCAACAGCAATATCAGTATTCCTTACATTCTTGATAGTGCCGTTTACGTCCGTCATAATAGTATCTGAGGACTGTTTTATGCCGTCAATATTGCTGAGTATTTCGTTCGTATGCTGTTCTGCTGCTTTCAGCGTATCAGCACTCTTGACAGCGAGCGATCTGATTTCTCCCGCAACAACAGCAAATCCCTTTCCGTATTTTCCTGCTCCCGCAGCTTCAATAGACGCATTGATAGCAAGTATGTTGGTCTGTTCCGAAATGCCTTTGATTTTTCCGAGAATACGCTCATACTCGCCGATTGTTATGCCAATTTTTGAAACGTAATCAACAATTCCTGTCGTATGTTCAAGAATACTGTTGATATCACCATTAAGCGTTTTCATATCAGACTTGATAAGATCGTTTTTATTGGTGTTGCGCTCGGTTTGCTCAAGAATAGGAGTAATCCTCTCAGTAAGTTCATCCATTGACTTGTTTATATTCTGAACAGCCTCAGCAAGCATTGCGTTATGCTCCTCAATGCTCTTTGACATCTCAGCTATCTGTTGCTTTTCATAGAAAACGCAGTTGTGCGGAGAATTATTGCCGTAATAAATAGTAGTAGCCATATCACGGCAACTCTTATAACCACACGCATGGCAGTTTACATTCTTATCTGCAGTGGTATACTTACCCATCTTATTAAAGATTTCGTTAAGTTTTTCTTCCGAAGGCTTTTCATATGTACATCTGTTCTCATACTTACGAATAAAGTCTTCCATTTTAAGTGTCTTGAAAATATTGCGATGGAAACGCTCACGATCACGAACACTCGTAGACCATTTTTTGGCATTTACCATAATATCACAAGCATTAAAACTGTTTATCGACTCGCGTGCACCGACACCGACATTACATCCAAACTCGCAGCTTAACACATCATAGACTACAGGCAAGTGAGTTCTATCTGTACTGAGATAATTGTCAAGGTCGTTATAAACCTTATCGGGACCCTCTGAAGTTGTGATATTCAAATCCGGATTGTACACACGAAGGCATTCTTTCAAACCACCGGGAATAGGATAAAAAGCACCATCAAATCCACGAACCTTCGAAAACTCAAACATACTGTGTCCGGTCGGAAGATTGATGTTATTCTTCTTAAAATATTGAATAATGCTTTTGAAAGTAACATTATATCTTATTATGCCGGTGTTCTCAAACTCATCGCCTTTTGCAATACATGGTGTAATTCCAACAAGAATATCATTATTATTCAGATACTTTCTCACATAAACAGCCGTACAAAGGAGAGGCGACTGAATAGGGGAGAGATGCTTGAGAAGCTGCGGCTTATGCAGTTCTGCATAATTTACAATAGCAGCACATGGTTGTGAAATAATTTTCTGACCAGGATTTTGTTTTAAATATTCAATGTGCATATAGGTACAAATATCAGCACCGAATGCTCCGTCATAAACTTCATTCACACCATTTTCTTTAAACCACTGCAATGTATGGCGCCATGTGCCGTCCATAGAGGATTTAATAGCAGGAGCAACAACAAACGAAATTTTTGAAGTCTTCATCAGACCGAGAACTTCTTCAAGATCATCATCGTAATATCTTGCTTCGTGAGGACAAGATTTAATGCACTCTCCACACTTGATACACATCGCAGTGTTTACTTTAACAACTTTTCCATCATATGTATTTGCGTTAGGAACAGGACAAGATCTTATGCAGGCATTACAACCTATACATTTTGATTCGTCTATATGAACCACAAACAAAACTCCCTTCTAATTAAAAGATAATCCAAAACAAGTTAAAACAGTGCAGCAAGTTTCAGTGCGGCAACAATATTTCCTTCTGCATAAAAGTCAGAAGACAAAAGCATATCTTTCAATGCAAGCTTACCATCAATAAAATTCTTTGCATTTGCAAAGCTCAAGGCAACTCTGAAATCTTTTTCATTGTATGTATGAGGAGAAACAGTCACTTTGCCGTTATTTGCCTCAATATACATCTTGGCATTGGAGCCGTCCTCAAATCCCCAGACTTCAATATCGACAGCAATCTTCTCCTTAAAAGGGGAAGTTTTCGGAAGCATCTGCTCAACCTTACCGCAAATTGTTTCGATAGTAACGGACGGCTTCTTAGGGGCTTTCTTTGCAGCAGTTTTCTTTACAGCAGTTTTCTTTACAGCAGCCTTAGGTTTAGCAGCATATTGCTTTTCGGTTGATACTTTCTTCGATACAGTACCGGTACCGGAGATAGTTTTTGGAGTTTTCGCAGTTTTTGCTGCAACTTTTTTGGTTTCAGCCATAATGTACATTCCTTTCAT
>CAZTRH010000045.1:0-15867 GCA_964616605.1 uncultured Ruminococcus sp. | reverse complement strand
TCGTTCGATACTACGAAGTTCGGTTCGCAGGCTTGGGGACATCTTGCCTAAGTTATAAAAAACGGTATGAACCCAAGGCTTAAACAGCCGCAGTCCATACCGTCGGTCACTATTTGAGATTTATCCGAAAATCAGTCGATTTCAACGGAAATTTTCTCATTTGCACGGACAGCACCCGCACGCATTACTGTGCGTATTGCCTTTGCAATTCTGCCCTGCTTTCCTATAACCCTGCCCATATCGTCTGCGCCAACGTGCAGATGATAAACGACAACGCCTTCCTCATCAGGAGCGTCAACCGTTACTTCAACAGCGGACTTATCCTCAACCAATGCAGATGCGATGGTAATAAGAAGTTCTTTCATCATAGCTTTCCCTCCATGGGATTGAACCCTTGCCAACTGTAAGCCGAA
The DNA here is from genome assembly GCA_964616605.1 of uncultured Ruminococcus sp. Classification (GTDB taxonomy): domain Bacteria; phylum Bacillota; class Clostridia; order Oscillospirales; family Ruminococcaceae; genus CAG-115. The sequence goes on along the minus strand of CAZTRH010000045.1, from coordinate 15,454 downwards.
AGGCAGTACAGCATTTTTCAGCTGTACACTGCTTACGAAAAATCACTTGAGCAGACGCTTTACAGTGTCAGTAGGCTGTGCGCCCTTCTTGATCCAGTCTTCAGCCTTGTCCTTGTCGATGTTTACAACAGCAGGCTCCTTTGTAGGATCGTAGAAACCGATTTCCTCGATGAAACGACCGTCACGGGGATAACGGGAATCAGCAACAACTACACGATAAAAGGGAGCCTTCTTTGCGCCCATTCTCTTAAGTCTGATTTTAACTGCCATTTTAGTTTTCTCCTTTCAATTCTGATATATTCATCTATGTGTTTCACACAGTGAAATCATATCAACTCGCCCATCGGGCATTTTTCAAAATTATATCAATGCGTTTCCGCACAGATTTCATCACATCGGGAAACCGCCCTTGCCCATTCCACCCATATTCATCGGGAATCGTGGCATTCTCTTCTTTCCCTTTCCTGCAAGTCCCATCTGCTTCATCATCTTCTGCATCTGGTCAAACTGCTTCAGCAATGCGTTTACTTCTTCAACGGAAGTACCCGAACCTGCCGCAATACGGCGTTTGCGCTTTGCGTCAATTATCGACGGCTTTTCGCGCTCACGCTTTGTCATTGAAGAAATTATAGCCTTTGTGTGAGGCATTTTCTTATCGTCAATATCTTCGTCCTTGATTTTTCCTGCAACTCCGGGAATCATATTAAGAACGGAGCGGATATTTCCCATCTTTTCAATCTGCTCAAACTGTGCATACAAATCGTTCAGGTCAAATTTGTTTTCCTTGAGCTTCTTAACCGTCTTTTCGGCTTCCTTTTCGTCAATGGCAGCCTTTGCTTTGTCGATAAGAGTAAGCACATCGCCCATTCCAAGAATACGGCTTGCCATTCTGTCGGGATAGAACGGCTCAATATCCTCAGGCTTTTCACCGATACCCGCAAACTTTATAGGCTTGCCCGTCACCGCAAGCACGGTAAGCGCCGCACCGCCTCTTGTATCGCCGTCAAGCTTTGTAAGAATAACACCCGTAATATCCAGTGCCTCGTTAAAACTCTGTGCAACGTTTACTGCGTCCTGACCCGTCATAGAGTCCACAACAAGCAGTATCTCATTCGGAGAAGTCTGAGCCTTGATATTACGCAGCTCGTCCATAAGGGTTTCATCTATATGCAAACGTCCTGCCGTATCCAGCAGCACAGTATCATAACCGTGGTCCTTTGCGTATCTGATACCGTTGTTTGCAATTTCAACGGGATTTCCCAATCCTTCATCATAAACGTGAGCGCCGACCTTCTCGCCGACAATCTTCAGCTGTTCAATAGCCGCAGGACGATACACGTCACACGCTACAAGCATAGGTCTGCGGTTCTGGCTTTCAAGCCACTTTGCAAGCTTCGCACAATGCGTTGTTTTACCTGCGCCCTGAAGTCCGCACATCATAATAACGCACGGCGGCTTGCTCGGAAAATCTAGCTTTGCGGTGGTATTTCCCATCAGCTCGATAAGCTCCTGATGAACAATATCTATTACCTGCTGAGCAGGAGTAAGGCTCTCCATAACCTTTGCGCCAAGTGCCTTTTCACTTACTTTATTTACAAAGTCCTTTGCAATCTTGTAGTTCACGTCTGCGTCAAGCAGAGCCATACGAACCTCACGCATTGCGTCCTTTATATCTTTCTCATTCAGCTTGCCGTGTCCTTTAAGTTTTCCGAACACGTTGTTAAGTTTCTGGGAAAGTCCTTCAAAAGCCATATGCCTGCTCCTTCAACGCTGATACCCTACACCAATAATTTATATAACACCGTTTTCCGCCCGCTGTACAGCAATGCGGCTCAGCCGCTGTCTTTATCACAGCTTTGCTCTTATATCGCCGAAAATTTCCTTTATCCTGCTTACATCTTCGCTGTCGCCGAGTTTTTCAAGACAGCTTTCCGCCTTGTCAAGCAGCTCTGAAATCTCACGAAAACGCTTTGCGCTGCCAAGAACGCTTTCTAATTCAAGCAGCCGTTCTTCGCCCTTTTTCCTTGCGTTATTCACAGCAGGACGGGTAATTCCGCCCAACTCCTCGGCAATCTCCGCAATAGACAAATCCGAATTATACCGCAGATCCAGCACCTCGCGCTGACTTTTTGAAAGCAGTTCGCCGTATATATCATACAAAATCGTCATATTATCCTGCATAACTTCAACTGTAAACTCCTTTCGGGGTATAAACCGAAAACGCTTAACACCAACAAACAGTATTATAACACATAATCCCCCTTTTGTCAAGGGGGATTACAAATTTTTTTCAAATTTCCGAAAACATTTTCAAAAAACCAATCACTTTTTCTTCTTTGCTTTCTTAGCGGCACGTTCTGCCGAACGATAAGGCGTCTTGCTTCCTGCATTCGGAGCGTCGGGGTTCATAACCTGAACACGCTGAATGGGTGCATTCACTCTTACAGAAATTGTAAGAGAAGCACGAACGGTTTCCTCACGGATAGCCGCTATCATCTCATCGAACATATTATAACCCTCGAAGCGATACTCATCAACAGGGTTCTTCTGCGCATAGCCACGCAGACCGATACCCTGACGCAGCTCGTCCATAGCGTCAATATGATCCATCCAGTATTTATCAACCGTTTTCAGCAGGCACACTCTTTCAATCTCACGCATCGGCTCTGCACCGAGTTCTTCCTCACGCAGCTTGAACATCAGCTTGCCGCGCTCCTTGATGAACTCGCAAACCTGCTTTGAAGTGATATTGTTCAAATCATCAACCGTATACCGCAAATCCGTCTGCATAAGATAGAGATTGAGGTAGTGGCTGCGCAGTCCCTCAAGATTCCAGTTATCAGCAACAGAATCCGAGCAGTAGGTCTTTACATTCTCCTCGATATCCTGTGTCATCATCTGCAATACATTCTCGTGGATATCCTCTCCGTCAAGAACCTTTCTTCTCTGTGAGTAAATCGTAGAACGCATCTGCGACATAACATCGTCAAAGTCAAGCACACGTTTTCTGATAGAGAAGTTATTGCCCTCAATCTTCATCTGAGCAGACTCTATGGCCTTAGTCAGAAATCCGATTTCAAGCGGAATATCCTCGTCAAAGTTCATAGTTTCCATAAACTTCTGAACTCTCTCGCCGCCGAACAATCTCATAAGATCGTCCTCAAGTGAAATGTAGAAGCAGCTTTCGCCGGGGTCACCCTGACGGCCTGAACGTCCGCGCAGCTGATTATCGATACGGCGTGATTCGTGACGTTCAGTACCTATTATAAACAAGCCGCCTGCACTGCGCACTTCTTCGGCTTCGGGAGCAATTTCTTCCTCAAACTTGCTGTTGAGTTCCTGATACTTCTGACGAGCCTCAATAATAGCTTCATCGTCAGTTTCCGCAAATCCCGTAGCCTCTGAGATTACCTCTTCCGTGTAACCGAGCTTGCGCAGCTCTGCAAGTGCGAGATACTCCGCATTACCGCCAAGTTTTATATCAGTACCACGTCCTGCCATATTTGTAGCGATGGTAACAGCGTTCTTTTTACCTGCCTGCGCTACGATTTCGGCTTCACGCTCGTGGTTTTTCGCATTCAGAACCTCATGCTTTATGCCTCTTGCCTTAAGCAGCTTTGAGAGCTGTTCGGACTTTTCGATAGTAACAGTACCTACAAGCACTGGCTGCCCCTTCTTGTGGCATTCCTCAACCTGATCGCAGACTGCTCTAAGCTTACCGCGAATATTCTTATATACCTTGTCATGATTATCAACACGGATAACAGGCTTATTGGTCGGAATTTCGATAACGTCAAGGGAATATATCTGACGGAACTCGCTCTCCTCTGTCATAGCAGTACCTGTCATACCCGACAGCTTCTTGTAAAGACGGAAGAAGTTCTGGAACGTGATTGTCGCAAGCGTCTTGCTTTCGTGCTGGATTTTCACGCCTTCCTTTGCTTCAATCGCCTGGTGCAGACCCTGATTATAGCGGCGACCGAACATCAGTCGTCCTGTAAATTCATCGACTATAACAACTTCCTCACGTTTTCCGTCCTCCGATGGGCGAACGACGTAATCAGTATCACGCTTCATAATGCCGTTTGCACGGATAGCCTGATTTATGTGGTGCAGCAACGTTGTATTTTCGGGATCCATAAGGTTCTCGACATTGAAATACTTCTCCGCCTTGGCAACGCCGTTCGGCAGCAGGTTACAGGTCTTTGCCTTTTCGTCGATGATTACATCGCCGTCAAACTTTTCGTCATAGTCTTCATTGTCATCAAGCTCTGCAACCTTATCAATCTTGAGGGTTTTTGCAAACTTGTCAGCCTTTTCATACAAATCGCTCGACTTTTCGCCCTGACCCGAAATAATAAGCGGAGTTCTCGCTTCATCAATAAGGATACTATCCACCTCGTCCACAATGGCGAAATTCGGCTCACGCTGAACAAGATCTTTCTTGTAGATGCACATATTATCGCGCAGATAATCAAAGCCCAGTTCGTTATTTGTAGCGTAAGTGATATCGCACGCATAAGCCGCACGGCGCTCGTCATTGGAGAGTCCGTGTGTTATAAGTCCTACAGTAAGTCCGAGGAAACGATGAACCTTTCCCATAAGTTCGCTGTCACGCTTTGCAAGGTATTCGTTTACCGTAACAACGTGAACGCCCTTGCCTGTCAGCGCATTAAGATAAGACGGCAGACTTGCAACAAAAGTTTTACCCTCACCCGTTCTCATCTCTGCAATACGTCCCTGATGAAGAACAATTCCGCCGATAATCTGAACGGGATAATGTCTTATACCGATAACTCTTGTAGACGCCTCACGACATACCGCAAAAGCATCGGGGAGGATATCATCAAGCGTTTCGCCGTTTGCGAGGCGTTCTTTGAGAATACCCGTCTGAGCCTTCAGTTCCTTATCGTCCATAGCCTGATACTTGGACTCAAGGTCAAGAACCGCCTGTTTTATCGGTTCGATACGTTTTAATTCTCTGGAAGAATATGTTCCGAAGATTGATTTAATAATTCCCATTTTGTAACCTTTCTTTGAAAGTGCAATTCTAAATATACAAATATATTATACTACAACGCACTTGATTTGTCAACAGAAATTTTCCCGTCACAACAAATAATCGGCAAATGTTTATATCGGGTAAAACGGGAATACTAATATCGTCATCATCTGAAGAAAGGAGCAAACAATTATGTACCCTTATCCGACTCCGGAAGAAAACGAGCTGTGGGAAGAGATTTCAAACGAAAGTATGAAAGCCTCCAGCGGCACAGACTGCACAGGACTCATTCCCACTGCTGCCGAAAACTCAGAAACCGCAAACTACAACGAACTGTATAACTTCCTCCCGACTGCCATAAGCTGTAAAGTCGAAAATCAAGAGTAAATCTATTCTCTGACAACCTCCCCCGGCACTATGACTCTGCACCCCGAAAGCGTCAGAACGCTTAGCAGACACTCCCGTCCCAGACGGATATTCGTTATAACAAGAACCTTTTCAAGCGGCACAATGCGTTCTCTCCTGAACAGCACGCCGCTTGAAATCGTCATAATACCACCGTCAACCTTGTACTGAAGCCTTGCGTAATACGCGCCTGCCGCTGCCCATACAATTCCCCCGAAAATCGCCGTAACCACCCACGCACGGGTTGTCAAAGCTGCGGCAATAATCACAGCTGCCCATACAAATGAAAATATTCTGAAAATTGTGACAGATTTTTTCACATTCATCACCCAATATATTATTCTCATTTGCGAATTTTTTATTCAATGTGACGAAATCAACCTGCAAGGTATTGACAAAGTAAGCGAAGTGAATTATAATGATTTTGCGAAAAAAATTGTTCACACTTTGAGAAAGAAGGGTTTTATTTTGCTGGAAATTAAAAATATAGTAAAGGATTATGAAACAGCGGGCGATACCGTCCATGCGCTTAAGGGTGTTTCAATCGCATTCCGGAAGTGCGAACTGGTTGCGATACTCGGTCATTCGGGCTGCGGTAAGACCACACTGCTGAATATAATAGGCGGACTTGACCACTACACCGAAGGCGACCTTATTATAAACGGACGCTCAACCAAGCAGTACAAGTCCCGTGACTGGGATACATACAGAAACCACTCTGTAGGCTTCATTTTCCAGAGCTACAATCTTATTCCGCACCAGAGCGTTCTCGCAAACGTAGAGCTTGCGCTTACGCTGTCGGGCGTTTCTAAAAACGAGCGCAGAAAACGTGCCGCAGAAGCGCTTGCGAAAGTCGGACTTGCCGACCAGATGCACAAGCGTCCCAATCAGATGTCGGGCGGTCAGATGCAGCGTGTAGCTATTGCCAGAGCGTTGGTAAACGACCCCGATATTCTCCTTGCCGATGAGCCGACAGGCGCACTCGACACCGAAACCTCAATTCAGATAATGGAGCTAATCAAAGAAATCGCCAAAGACCGCCTTGTTATTATGGTAACGCACAATCCCGACCTTGCGGAGGATTACGCAACACGAATTGTAAGACTTGTCGACGGTCAGATAAAGAGCGACTCCAACCCCTTTGACGGAAAAGACGAGCAAACCGAAAAGCCCATAAGTTCCAAGAAAACCAAGATGTCCTTCCTTACCGCTCTTGCACTTTCCAAAAACAACCTGCTTACCAAAAAAGGAAGAACTTTTCTCACCTCGTTTGCAGGAAGTATCGGCATTATCGGAATTGCGCTTATTCTGTCGCTGTCAAACGGCGTTCAGCAATACATAAACAGCGTAGAGCGCTCCACGCTTTCTTCCTATCCTATTTCCATTCAGCAGGAAACCGTGGATTACACCAGTATGATGTCCTCTATGATGGGAATGCAGGAAGATCTTGAAGAAGAGCGTCCGCTTGACCGTGTTTACACAAACAACATTTCCACCGAAATGGTAAAAACAATGCTCTCCGAGATTACAACAAACAATCTCGCTGATTTCAAGACCTATATCGAGAGCAACCCCGACAACATTCTCGACAGCGTTTCGGAAATCCAGTACAGCTATTCCAATAACCTTTATATCTATACTAAAGACGTAAACGAGAACGTTCTGCGTGTAAATCCCTCAACCGTTATGACGGCTATGATGGGAGAGAGTATGGCTTCCAATATCGAGCAGATGAGCAGTACTTATTCCTCGTTTATGGCAGGCGGTGGTGCAGCGTCTATGGTAAACGTCTGGACCGAGCTTCTGGACTCCACGCTCAATTCGGATAACTATGATGTTCTGGCAGGACGCTTCCCCACAAGCTGGAACGAAGTCGTCCTTATGGTAAACGAACGCAACGAAGTATCCGATATCACGCTTTACGCGCTCGGACTGCGTGATCAGAGCGAACTTTCCGATATGATGAGCAGCATTATGACGGGCGAGTCGTTCGATATTGATTCCGCAGACAAGACTTTTACTTATGAAGAGCTTCTGAACCTCAATTTCCGTCTGCTCACAGCTTCCGACTTCTACGAGAAAGACGGTGACGGATACAAGAATATGAGCGAGGACGAAGATTTTATGTCCAAAGCGATTGAGTCTGCTCCCGAAATCAAGGTTGTCGGAATAATCCGCCCCAACGGCGACAGCCTGATAAGTTCCGCAATGAGCGGCGGCATCGGCTACACACGCTCGCTTACAGAGTACACAATAGACCGCACCAACAACTCCGAACTTGTTAAAAAGCAGCAGGAAAACCCCGATGTCGATATCTTCACAGGCATTGAGTTTGCAAAGGACGATGAAAAGCCCGAACAGGCAAAATCCGAAGAAGAAGTAATGCAGCTTATTATGTCAACGCTCTCCTCTGAACAGCAGCTGGCGCTTTCGCAAAGTCTTATGTCGGCACTCACTCCCGAACAGCAAATGCAATTGGCACAGCAGGCACAGTTGGGTGAATTGTCCGTTGAAGAACAGCAGGCATTCCTTATGCACGCAGTTGACCAACAGACGCTTACACGCACGTTTATGGAAGTGCTGACAACAGAGCAAATTCAGCAGTTTATGGAGTTTTCCAAAGAACCCGAAACTACCAAAGCCACCTACAACGGCAATCTTGAGCTTCTGGGTGTTGCAGACCTCTCAAAGCCGACAGGAATATCCATTTACGCCAAGGACTTTGACAGTAAAGAAATAATCACACAGTTCATCACCGATTATAATACAACAAAAAACAATGAGGGCAAGTCAGAGGACGTTATAAACTATACCGACTATGTAGGAATGATGATTTCGTCCGTTTCGACAATTATAGATGCAATTTCGTATATTCTTATTTCGTTTGTTGCAATTTCGCTTATTGTATCAAGCATTATGATCGGAATTATCACTTACATTTCCGTCCTCGAACGCACAAAAGAAATCGGAATACTGCGCGCCATGGGTGCGTCAAAGCATGATATCTCAAATGTATTCAATGCTGAAACGCTCATTGTAGGCTTTACATCTGGTGCTATCGGAATACTTACCACTATAATTCTTATCTTCCCGATTAACATTATAATTGAGCATCTCACCGATATCAGCAATATGGCGAAACTCCCGTGGCAGGGCGGCGTAATACTGGTTATCATCAGTATGCTGCTTACGCTTATAGCAGGACTGTTCCCTGCCTCAGTTGCAGCTAAGAAAGACCCCGTAGAGGCACTCAGAACGGAATAATTTCATCATATCCGCCACAATACTAAATACAAATCCCCGTTAAGAACCACTGTTCTTTACGGGGATTTTTCTTGCTTAAGCTATAAAACAAAAAACCTCTCCTTGAAAGGAAAGGTTCTGCTGTACACGCTGTACTCTCGGAATAACCGAACGATCTGAAAGACTCACAACACGACAGACGTATTACAAGTCCTCTTAATTTGAACTATGTAGTGTTATTTTAGAAGGTAGTAAAACTTCTGATTTTATTTTACCACAAACCAATCCTTTTGTCAAGTACTTTTTTCATTTTTTTAAAAATCATTTATCCGCCTCATTCATAAACCGTTTAATCGTTTTGACATTGACAAATCTTTAATAGTGTGATATACTGAAACAAACGGTAAACCTTTCAGACAATAGTTTTACAGGAGGTTATTATGGCTAAAGAATATCCCGATTATTATGTCGGACTGGACATTGGAACAAACTCGGTAGGAATTGCTGCATGCGATGAGGAATACAAGCTCTTGCGTCATAAAGGCAACTCAATGTGGAGCAGTATGGTTTTCGATCCAGCAAATCCCGCCGAAGAACGCCGCACATTCCGCACAGCGCGCCGCAGAAACAATCGGGCAAAGCAGCGCATTCATCTTCTGCAGGAACTAATGGCTCCTGCTATTATGCGTGTTGACCCCGATTTTTTCGTCCGTGTTAAAGAAAGCGCATTGTGGGCTGAGGATAAAACCACGGGCAGCAAATTCAATTACTTCAATGATAAAAACTATACGGATAAGGAATATTATAAGCAATATCCGACAATCCATCACCTTATATGCGAACTTATCAATAACAAATCGTCGCACGACCCACGTTTGATATACATAGCGGTTTCGTTTATTCTTTCGCACAGAGGACATTTTCTCAATCCTGCTAACAAAGAAAATGTTGATGAAGTCCTCCAAATCGATAACAGTTTTAACGAATTAAATTACTGGTTTGCTACGCAGGGTATGGATTCCCCGTTTAACTGCACATCGGAACAATTCGGCGAGTTTCTTAAAAACAATACAAGCGGCAGAAATAAAAACGACGCATTCTACAAACTGCTCACCAATGGAAAAGAAACAGCGTCAGATGAAAATTTACCTGTGGATATCAATGTGCTTAAAAAACTGATTTTAGGCGGTAAGATAAACTTGTCAAAGTTGTTTGTGAATGAAAATTATTCTGAAATAGAAGAGATTGATCTTTCAAACGCAAATTTTGACGAACGGGAAAACGAATTAAGAACCGAACTCGGCGATGATTTCGGTTTGATATCGGCTGCAAAAAATCTTTACGACTGGTCGGTTATCTCAGACATGCTTAACGATAAAAAATATATATCAGAAGCAAAAGTTGCCGTTTACGAAGAGCATAGAGATGACCTAAAAAAACTCCGCAAAGTTGTTCGCAAGTATATTCCTCAGCACTACGATGAGATATTCCGCATAGCCGACAACACCAGTACAAAAGGGAAGGAAATTAATAATTACACCAAATATTCTGGAAATCTCAGCCAGATTAAAGAGATAAAAAATTTTGGACAAGTTGCAATATTTAAGTCTTGTAATCAAGCGGAATTTTGCACATATCTAAACGGCAAATTCAAGGGTATCACCCCTGATGCTGATGATGAAGAATATACAGAAGTTGCTTCAAAAATCAAAGCCAATACCCTCTGCCCTCTTCAGGTTAATTCTGATAACCGTACTATCCCATATCAGCTTTATTATACAGAACTCAAAGAAATTCTCAGCAATGCCGAACAGTATATTCCCGAACTTCTGGAAAGTGATGAATACGGCACTGTTTCGGAGAAAATCCTCAGCATTATGACCTTCAGAATTCCCTACTATGTCGGACCCCTCGATACAGTCAACAGTCAAAATGCATGGATAGTAAAAAAATCCCAAGGCAACATCTACCCTTGGAATTTTGACGAAATAGTCGACCACGAAGAAAGCGAAAACGAATTTATAAGGCGTATGACCTGCAAGTGTTCCTATCTCGCAGGAGAGGACGTTCTGCCCAAAAATTCGCTGTTATACAGCAAATTTATGGTACTGAACGAAATTAACACTATTACCATAAATGGCAATAGATTACCAGCAGAAGAAAAGCAGAGCCTTTATAACGAAGTGTTTATGAAGAGTAAAAAGGTATCGCTTAAAATGATTAAAAAACATCTCATCTCAAGAGGTGTAATGAAAAACGATGACATTCTCCGTGGAATTGATGAAAACGTAAAATCATCGCTGAAGCCTTGGCAAGATTTCTATAAACTTATGTCAAACGGTACTTTAACCGAAGAAAAGATTGAAGAAATCATCTTGCGGATAACTTGTACCACCGATAAAGCAAGATTGTATAACTGGCTTCTCAGCACAATGGAATTAAGCGAAAAAGATGCAAAATATGTATCCGCATTAAAGTATTCGGATTTTGGCAGACTCTCGCAAAAGCTGCTTACCGAAATATACGACGTAGACCCCAGAAGCGGTGAGATTGTTCACCCCAATATCATTACAATGATGTGGGAAAACAATTTAAATCTTATGGAAATCCTGTCGCAAAGCTATCATTACAAAAGCGAAATTGAACGCAGAAACCGTGCTTATTATGATAGCACAGAAGAATCAAGCTTTAATGAGCGTATGGAGAAAATGTGTATACCAAATGCGGTAAGACGTCCGATAAAGCGTTCCATGGAAATGCTTCACGAAGTGGTTAAAATCTGCGGAAAACCTCCCAAAAGAATATTCATTGAAATGGCAAGAGAGCTTACCAACCCTCAGAACAAGGGTAAACGCACCTCATCTCGCCGTAATAAAATTGAAGAATATTTTAAAAAGTTCTCTGACGAAGAAATATCTGAAATCCGTCAAGAACTTGAGTCCGTAACAAACGGACAGCTCCAGAGCGATAAGCTTTACCTGTATTTCATGCAGCTTGGAAAGTGTATGTATTCAAAGACAAAAATTTCCATCAGCGATCTTGACAAAAAGAATGCTGACGGCAAAGATCTATATGATATCGACCATATTTTCCCGCAGTCAAAGGTTAAAGATGACAGCCTTGAAAACAAGGTTCTGGTTTTATCTATAATAAATGGCGATAAGAGTGATGATTATCCTATTTCACCTGAAATCAGAAATAAAATGTATTCATTCTGGAAAATGCTGCACGATAACAAACTCATTGGCGACAAGAAATTTGAGCGTCTTACAAGAACTACCCCGTTTACTGATGACGAATTATCGGGATTTATCAACAGACAGCTCGTAGAAACAAGACAGTCCGCTAAAGCTGTAGCTGAACTTATCAAACAGTACTATTCCGAAAGCGAGATAGTGTATGTCAAAGCGGGATTAACTTCGCAGTTCCGACAGGAAAACAATATAGTCAAGTGCCGTGAAATCAACGACCTGCACCACGCTAAAGACGCTTATCTTAATATCGTAATGGGCAACATCTATCATGTGAAATTCACCAAAAATCCGATGCTTTTCGTAAAAGAATATCGTGATGGTAAGGCAGTCTTTAATCTAAAAATTGATAAAATGCTCGAACACGATGTAATAAGAAACGGTGAAACAGCATGGAAAGGCGATGGTTCTTCTCTTGCAGTGGTAATGCACGAAGTTTCCAAAAACAACGTTCGTTACGTCATGTACACATATAGAAGAAAAGGACAATTGTTCAATGCAAATCCCGAAAGGAACATTAAGGGAGATGCGCTTGTACCACGCAAAAAGGCTCTGTCGCCCGAAAAATACGGCGGACACAACAGCACCAGTGCCTCGTTCTTTGTGTTCGTAAAATATGATATAGGCAAAATAACAAGTCGTGCAATTATTCCTGTTGAACTTATGTACGCTGAAAAGTTTGAGCATGACAAAGAATTTGCACCGCAGTATATCCGACAGCAAATCTCAAAGCTTGTCACGCTCAAAGCAGGTCAATCCATCGACAAAATCCAGTTCCCGTTGGGCAAGCGTATAATCAAAATCGGCACTATGATTGATATTGACGGATACAGGGCGTGCATAAAGGCAAAAAACGGTGCAAAACTTAGTTTATCGCAAGGTGTTCCCCTTATACTTAGCAAGGAGAATGAAGAATATGTAAAACGGTTATCGTCAGTATACAAGAAAATTTCCGACACAAATTCAAAGTATGTTGTAAATGAAAAATACGACAAAATCAATGCAAAGGATAATCTGGCACTTTACGATATTCTGACAGGAAAAGCGGGACAAAAGCCTTTTTCAAATTCCAATACTTTCAAGGGCGGTAAAAAAGAAATTGTCACTAAGTTAAAAAAAGGAAAGGCTATTTTTGAAACGTTATGTTTAAACGATCAGGTTAAAGCGCTAATGTCTGTTGTAGAAATATTCAAGACAGGCAGAACCAATAGCTGCAATCTGGAATTGATAGGAGATAAGAAAGAGGCGGCAGCTATAACGCTTAATCAAAAAATATCCAATGCAAAGGGGATAAAATCCATACGGATAGTAGATCAGTCGCCTACGGGGCTGTACGAAACCATTTCCCCTAATCTTTTAGAATTATGAGCTGGCGGACAATAGTAGTATCATCTCACTGCAAGCTGGATCTTAAAATGGGTTGTATGGTGATACGAAACGATGAAACTAAAAGAGTGCTTCTCGACGAAATCTCAACGATAATCGTTGAGAGCACCGCCGTGTCCATAACCGCCTGTCTTATAAGTGAAATTTCAAGGCGAAAAATCCGATTGATATTCTGCGATGAAAAATATAATCCGTGTGCTGAGCTTGCTCCGCTGTATGGCTCTCACGACTGCTCGGCAAAGCTCCGCACACAAATCGGTTGGAATACTGAAATAAAGGCTTTTATATGGACGGAAATTGTAAGCGAAAAAATCCGCAATCAGGCATATCTTTTAAGGCTTACAGGACACAATGATGAAGCTGATATGCTTTGCGGATACCTCGAAGAAATGGAGCTGAACGACAGCTCCAACCGAGAGGGACACGCTGCGAAAGTATACTTCAACGCTCTCTTTGGAAAGCAGTTTTCAAGAAGCGCAGACAACAGCTTAAACGCTGCTTTGAATTACGGATATGCTATTATCCTCAGCGCAGTCAATCGTGAAATATGTGCGTGCGGATATCTGACGCAGCTTGGATTATTCCACGAAAATATGTTCAATTATTTCAATCTTGGGTGCGACCTTATGGAGCCGTTCAGAATAATCATCGACAAAATTGTTGAGGAACACAGGTTTAACATATTCGGAACCGCCGAAAAACACGAAATGGTTAAAGTATTTGACAGCAAAGTTATAATCGCAGATCAGGAGCAATATCTGCAAAATGCGATAAAGATATATTGCCGAAGCGTCTTTGACGCTATAAATAACTGCGATAGTTCGCTTATCAGATTTTTCAGATTTTGCGAGGAGCAAAAGGAATGAGTTATAGATTTATGCGCGTAATAGTATTTTTCGATCTCCCTACTCAGACAAATGAAGAACGGCGTGTGTACAGGAACTTCCGAAAGCTGCTGATCAACAAAGGCTTTATTATGCTTCAGGAGTCCGTTTATTGCCGTATGGCGCTTAATCTCACAGTTGCCAGACAGTTGATAGATAATTTAAAGCGGGAAAAGCCAAAAAACGGACTGGTTATGGTTCTTGTAATAACCGAAAAGCAATTTGAGCGAATGGAGATTATCACGGGAGAGTTTTCAACAGATATGATAGAAACAGATGAGAGGGTGGTGTTTCTGTGAAATTGGTTTATGCTGACTTGTTTCCGCCGTTTGAATTGGAAAAAGAGCGTGTAAATGCAATAGTTGTAGAAGATGGTTCGCTGTTTTACAGGCTATCCGCAGAGCTTGCGGAACAGTGCGGCGGCAGTGACGGAAATTTCGTTCTTTCCGAAAACAGCGAATTATTGAGCATTTCAAAACATTCGGAATTGATGAACAGTTTTCTTCCATTTGAAATCAATGATAAAAAGCTCTTGACAAAGCTGTATTCAAAATTAGAGTTGATATCAGAAGTAGAATTGTTCGACCACACAAACAAATTCAGAACAGCCGCCGCTGAGTATCTGTCCGAACTATGCGATGTTGTTAATTGTAATATCGGATACAATACCCAGTCTGATTTAAAATCCCTGTTCAAAGCTTTTAAGGTATCGTTCAGTGATGACTGTGCAAGTCTTGCAGAGAAAGTTATGGAATATATGCTGAATGTCTTGTGCCTTTGCGGCGAAAAAATGTTTATTACAGTGGGGCTGTCAAGCTATATGAACGCTGAAGAAGCAAAGCTGTTTTACCAAACAGTCACCAGTCATAAAGTAACCTTACTTATGATTGAAAACCGATTGTCAGAATCATTATCAATGGTAAACCGCATAACCATAGATGAAGATTATTGCGTATTCTGATTGACAATCGTCAAAAAGTGTGGTATAATCAAATCAGATGAAGTTCTTGAGTATTCAATGCAGAATTTCATCTCAGTTTTACATCATATCTTTTAAAATATCACGGCGTGTAGTGGCGTTTTCTCGAATTTGAGGTTTGAGAGTAGTGTTATTTTAGAAGGTAGTAAAACGGTATCATTACTTCAGAAAACATCCCCATCGTTTGAGAGTAGTGTTATTTTAGAAGGTAGTAAAACTTCATCAACAAGCTTCTGCTGCATCGGATTGTTTGAGAGTAGTGTTATTTTAGAAGGTAGTAAAACCTCCGTCTGATGTGGAGTAT
>CAZTRH010000044.1:0-16525 GCA_964616605.1 uncultured Ruminococcus sp. | reverse complement strand
GCAAACCAAAGCAACAGGCGGCAAAGGCGTCAGCCGCTAATTGTGCGGTGTTGCCTTAATAAATTACTAAGAGAAGGGCGGGCTTGCGATGTCTCAGAACCAAAAATGGCAATATGATTTAGAAGAATATATCCGTCAGGGTGAAGCAGACCGTGCAGAGAAAAGTGTTGCATGGCAGACTGCAATCGGACTGCAGGATGTTGATGGTCTGCAGACTTCGGAATACCTTTTGGAAACTGCCAAAGAACATATTGAAGGCAGAATTGATATCGCTACTGCTCAAAAGCGAATATACAGTTACTACGAAAGCAGAAATGACCGTCTTACAACTGAACAGAATACCATGGAAGCGGATATTGTGTCTGCTCATATCACAGAATTACTTGCAGAGAAAACATTTCAGTTTTCGCCTGCAGAGCTGCAATCCATTCACCGCAGACTTTTCACTGGCGTGTTCAAATCCGCAGGACAGCTTCGCACATATAACATCACAAAGAAAGAATGGGTTTTAAACGGTGATACGGTCTATTATGCGTCCTATGACAGCATCAGAGAAACGCTTGATTATGATTTTGGTCAGGAAAAGGATTTCTCCTACGCAGGTCTTGACGCATCACAATCAATAAAGCATATTGCAAAGTTTATTTCAGGTATCTGGCAGATTTATCCATTCTGTGAAGGGAATACCCGTGCAACGGCTGTGTTTATGATTAAGTATCTGCAGACATTCGGATTTAAAGTGAGTAATCAGGTGTTCGCAGAAAATTCATGGTACTTTCGCAATGCACTTGTCAGAGCCAACTATAACAATCTGCAAAACAATGTCCATGCTACAACTGCATTTCTGGAACAATTTATTGAGAATCTGCTGATGGGTGCAAATCATGAGCTTAAGAATCGTTGTCTGCATATTGATTATAAAGAATCAGTTCAAAGTGCAGATGTTGAAGTTTCAAAGTGCAAAATTCGCACTTTGGAAGAACTGGCACTCCTGCGTGAAATAAGTAAAAATCCGTCTGTCACGCAAAAAGAGCTTGCTACCTTGATTGGTAAATCAGAGAGAACTGTTAAATCCAAAACAGTAGAACTCCAGGAAAAAGGACTTCTCCGCCGAAAAAATGGCAGGAGAAATGGTCAGTGGGACGTATTGATTGAAATATAAACACAGAAATACAGTGGTGCTTGTTTATATAAATATGAGTTTGTCAACAGCTCCGTTTTGTTAAGTACCGACTTTCGGATATTGAGCTTTCGGGGGTGGTGTGGTATAATGAAAAAATCACGCTTGGAGGTAAATTATGAACGCAGCACCATTCACGGATAATTTAACCACATATTTAAAGCATGATGATGTAATTGATTTCGGAAATGAAACTATTTTTCAGCTTGCCGACTCCTTATACAAAAACGCTGACAGCGAGATTGAATACGTCAAAGCGGCGTATGAATTTGTACGCTACAAAGTTATTCCCACAGGCTTTTGTTATCAAAAATTGATTTTAGATGATGAAACTGCACCTATTCTGATATATCACGGTCTTAATGGTGTTTATATCAAGGAGTATAGTAAATGGATACGCCTTGATGCAAGAGGAAATAAAGAGGACGTGAACGCACAGTTCTCAATAAATGAAGAACAGCTTGCTTTTCCTGTTCGTTCCGAAAAGGGTGAGGAAGATGGACTTATAATTTATCCTGACCCTGATATAAAAATTTTGGAAAAACTAAGAAATAATAAGACGAGAACAGAGCTTTGGGATGACTTACCTACTGAATTAGCATACAATGTGAAATAATTGCATTGTGAGGTGTAAAACTTATGTTTTTTGAAAAGCAAATTTGAATGATTTATCATCTTTAATCAATTTACGAATTGCATATTTACTTGAAGATTATGGAGAATTACCCGAAAATCAGATTAAACAGATAACTGATAATTTGAGTAGCTACTTTCAAAACCATTTAAACAACGATTTACTGGTTTTTGTTTGTAGAGATATTGACAAAATTGTAAGTTGCTGTTTCTTATGCATTACAGAAAAGCCGTCAAATCCGTCTTTTATAAACGGCATAACAGGTACAATTCTTAATGTTTATACTTTGCCGGAATATCAAAGAAAAGGAATTGCAGGAAAGCTTATTAAGATGCTGCTTGATGAAGCTGAAACATCAAAACTTGATTTTGTAGAACTCAAAGCTACAAATTCAGGATATTCTTTATACAAATCTCTTGGATTTGAAGATGTGCTTTCCAAATATCATAATATGAAATTTGTTTTTGATTCAAGCAACAATCAATAATATGAGCAGCCGTTCCCGTACCAACGAGTACGGCATTACTATTTCTACTGTCTCGCTTCGTTACAGATCACTTATAACGCTTCGGAAAACTCCTCATCAATAACATTTTCATCGCAAAGCCACTTGCAGCCTTCGGGATTTTCCCGTGAGAAACTCTGATACACGGCAGAACTTCCTTTGTAACCGGAGGCTTGAATGTCTTTGCACATAAAAAGCCGTGCTCAGAAATTTTCCGAGCACGGCTTGATTTATTTTATCTCTTTTTGTAAATAACCAGTTCGGGATTTTCTCCGTTTTCTTCATAGGTGCAGATAAGAATAAACCCCATATTTGCGGCGATACCAAAGCATCTGCCACCGCCGAATTCACATTCAAGCTGATTGCCGAGATATGTAGCGTTATCATCCAGATACTTTACAGTTTTTCCGTTGGGAAGTCTGTATTCAAGATTGATATAGCTGCCCACAAGTGCGTTGAGCTTTTCCAGCTTCGGCATGCCTTCAATATTCAGAGCGTTGATTTCTTCAATAAGGGTTTTCTTGAACTGCTCAAAAGCTTCATTGCCTCCGAGTTCTTCATAACGCTTCCAGTAATCCAACTTCGGCAGAGTCGCTTTCAGATATGAGCGTACTTCTTCCTCAGAGTGTTCCTCGCTGACCATATTCTTAACGCAGACATCGATCAGATCATCCATATCGCTGTACATATATTCTCCGTCGGCATAGCACCACTTGCAGTAATGCTCGTTGAAATCTCCGTCTTTTTCCTTGCTGATAACAGAGTCCTCAAGAGGCATTCCACAGCACTGACAGATAAGCTCTCTCGGAGAGCCAAGGAGTGTATTGATTGAAACATCAAAAATCTTTGAAAGCAGTTTCAGCGTTTCTGTGTTAGGTACGGTATCGCCGTTTTCCCAGCGTGAAACAGCCTGACGGGTTACGAAAACTTTTTTGCAAGCTCGTCCTGTGATAATCCGTTTTTCGTGCGAAGTTCACGGATAATTTCTTTCGTTTCCATTGTTCATCACTTCAATAACAGTATACCACACAGAGCTTTTTCAATCAAGCAACTCGTTGTTGCTGTATATAAACAGTTTAACAAATAGTAGTTTACAGAGATATTAACCCTTTCGTTCTATGTTCGTAGTAAGTATAAATACATAATTGGAATTCTTATATAAGATTGTGCTTTTTGTACAATCTACCGATATAAATTTCCAATATCCGGCTTTTGTTATTGCTTTTTGACAAATTTTGTGATATAATAAATAGTGAGTTATTATATATATTTCATTCTTTGAACTTGTTTTTTTGAAATGAGTAACAGACTGGGATTTCGTATTTTTCATTGGCGTGTGCAACTGAACTATTATGTAAAGAGGATTGGAGAATTCAATTGTATAGCGATTTTCTGATTAATCTCTATTACTGATAGCTGCTTGTCAAGGTGAGGGAGACTCGATCGTGGCACAGCATTTTATATTTTGGACGAGGGGAGTAGTCTATGGAATTATATAATGTAATACCTGATAATCTGTTTTCTGTTCTTGCGTCAAAAAATAAAAAATTGTACGCTAATGCTCTTTTCGTTGTTCTCGATGCATTTAAGCAACACTTGAAAATTTCTAAAGATGAGCTCGTCTCAATGATAAGTTCAAAATTAGACGATGAAATAATGGCGGCTGATTTTTCAGAAGAAGAACTTCTTGAAAATGAAAGAACTATTTCAGGCAAATCTCATTTTTTAGTACGAAAACTTAAAAGTACGGGTTGGATACTCGTTGAAACAGAAAGCGACTTTCAAGAATATGTAACGGTTCCGGGTTTTAGTTATAGAATCATTCAGCTTTTATATGATATCGCTAATATATCCGAATCAGAAAATTTTGCGTATGTGTATTCTACATATTCATCTCTGAAAACTGCTAATGATACTTGCGACCCATACGAAATGATTACTGCGCTTAATGATGGTGCAGAAAAAACAGAAAAGCTTGTAGAAAGCTTGAAATCCGTTTACCACAGTATCTCTTATTATAACCAGATGCTTATTGATACATTAAATGTAAATAATGTTCTACACTCTCATTACGAAATATATCAAGAAGAGATAGTTTCAAGAATACTTCGTCCTCTTAAAATCAGAGACTCTGTTCCAAAATACAAAATGCCGATACAGCTTATATTGAAAAGATGGTTGGTTGATAACGATGCTCTTGAAACAATGATTGTATATTTAACCACTACACAAAGCGATATAAAGCAGGATGATTGCAGAACAGATATATTAAGCAAAATCCATTACATAATAGACACTTACGAAAATCTTGACAGAGAATATATAAGTGTGATAGACAGAAGAAACCGTCAGTACACAAAGGCTACAACTCAAAAAATAGAATATCTGATAAATTCAGACCAATCTGTAAAGGGAAACCTTATTTCTTTGCTTAAAACGCTTTCAGACGAAAATCACTCACAAAATGTTTGTGAAAAACTGTCAGAATCGTTTGAATTATATGAATTGTCATATATAAACGATGAGAGTTTATACGAAAGAAAAAAAGCAGCTAAGCGAAGCAGAAATTCAGAACTTATTATGACAGATGAATCTTTGGATTTTGAAATAAAAGCCAAAGCTATGGCGATGCAGATTATGAATAACAAGTACAGCAAGAAAAACGTTGCTGCCTTTGTTGATAAAATCTTAGGAGATAGAAAAGAAATATCTACAAATGATTTTGAAATTTCTGATGATGATACATATATTATGACATTGCTATCTGTCGTTCAGGCTAATGACAAATCGTCTGCATACTCAATTGAGACTAAGAATGAGCTTGTCAAATCCGCTACATATGAAATACCGCTTATTACATACAAAAGGAGAAATATCAAATGAATCTGAGCAGATTGAATGAAATGACTCAAAAAGAAAAAGATGAGTTTTCCGGAATATGCAATAAGCTTATGTCTGTTACATACATACTTCGAGACGGTGCAGACGGACGAATTTCAAAAGAATATCGTTTTATCGAGGCGAATTTTGAATTGATTAATGATTATCTTGAATTATGTGGTTGGAAACTATATAAGGATAATCAATACGGTGTTATATATGTAAGAAATACAGAGGGATATAATAAATTATCGCTGAACAAGTTGACAACAGTAATGCTTATTACTATGAGGTTTATTTATGAAGAATCTCGTAGTCAGGCAAGCACAACAAATGATGTTTGTGTTACTGTAGGAACATTGTTTGGCAAGATTGTAAACGAATTTTCTATATATCCTAAAAAGCCTTCTCAAAAGGAAATAAAAGATTCTTTCAGAATTTTAGAGGCACACAATCTGATACGAAAACTTGACGAAAGTTTTGATGATGTTGAATGCAGATTTGTTATTCTTCCATCTATATTAATAGCTGTGCCTAACGAAAAATGCAAAACGATATGCGACAGCTTCAAAGACGAGGGAGAGGTAGTCAGCGATGAAGAAATTAACACGGTTACTACTGATTAATTGGCATTACTTTCAGAATACACTCATTGATTTTGATACAATAAATTTCCTGACAGGTAAAAACTCAGCCGGAAAATCAACTATAATCGACGCATTGCAGGTTGTGCTTATGGGTGAAACGCGCAGCACAGCTTTTAATCGTGCTGCAAGTAAAAAATCCGAAAGAACTTTGAAAAGCTATTTGATAGGCTTTATGGGCGAAGATGTTGAAAATGGCAACAAAAGTGTAAGAGAAGGGAAAGATTTCAGTACATATATTGTTGCTGAATTCTATGACGATTTTAAATCGGATTTCTTTTGTTTCGGTGCCGTTTTTGACACTTATTCCGATGGTGGAGATATAAATAAGCGGTTTTTCTATTTTAAAGGCTTAATTCCCGAATGTAGATTTATTGAGAACGGGAAGACTATGGACAGCCGAAGAGTGACACAGTTTTTAAAAGAAAAATATCCGAATAAATACGAGACAAAGGATACCGCAGACGGATATAGGAAAATACTTCTTTCGAAGCTTAATATTCACGACCCTAAATTTATCACAATGCTGAAAAAGGCAATATCGTTCGAACCTATAAATGATATTGAAAAGTTTATAACAGAAAATGTATGCGATATAGAAGATGATATTGACATTTCCGCTATGCAGGAAAATATCCTTTATTATAAGCAACAGGAAATCATGGCAGAAAGCTTTGAAAATAGGCTTAAAAAGCTTGAAGATATTTGCAATTTATATTCGGAAATTGAAAAATTGCGCTCAACTCATAAAGTACAGCAGTTTTTGATTGATTACAGCACACACAAGGATTATGAGTTGCAGCTTAATAATACACGTATCAATCTTGAGAAATATAACGCCGATATCAAAGAGTTTACAGAAGAATGCGATAAACTAAAGGCAAAACTTACAGAACTTGAAGAAGAAAAGGAAGAATTAATAAGAATTAAAGAAAAATACTGGTCCGATAACAACGGAGAATGGCTTCAATCTGAAAAAGACAGATTGTCGGATGAATTAAAAAAATATAATAACTCCATTTCATCATTTGTTGTCATCATCAGAACATCAGCTATCCAGTGGTTTGATAAACTTTCAGGTATTGATGAAGGTGTTATTGACAATGAAATGTCAGATGTTCTGAAAAGCTTTAGCTTGAAACTTGAAAGAATTAAAAGCTTTTCAGAAAATGATTTTGAATTGCTATCTTTCGAGTATTTCAGCAAAATAAGAGAGGCGTATATTTCATTAAAGGAGATACTCCGTCCTGTTTTTGACAGCTTACAGGAAGAATTGAAAAGAATGAATGCAGAAGCTGATGAGCTAAAGAAGCAGATAATCTCTTTGAAAAATGGCGTAAAACCTTACCCGCCGAAGGCAGAAACTCTGAAGGCAGCTATTAAAAACGGACTCAAGCAGAAATATAATAGAGATATTCCCGTAGAATTTCTTGCAGAGCTAATTGATGTTACTGATGAAGAATGGCATAATGCAGTTGAAGGATATCTGAATACCCAGAGAATGAACATTATTGTTCCGCCTCAGTATTTTACGGACGCTTACGAAATTTATAAAAAAGCGCGAAACGAAGGCAATATACACGAGTATGCGATAGTTGATTTGCAGAAAGTGTACGAATTCGGATATTCCCCTAAAAGCAACAGTTTAGCTGAGGTTGTAAATAGCGAAGATAAGTATGTTCAGTCGTATATAGATTTTCTTCTCGGCAAGGTGATTCGCTGTTATAGCGATGAAAAGCTTCGTGATTACAGGACTTCTGTAACAAAAGACTGTATGCTTTATCACAACTTTGCTGTAAAACCACTTAATCGGAACGCTTATGATAATCCTTATATCGGAAGAAAATCCATTGAAAAGCAGATTGAAACAAAAACAGCACTTTTTGATCGGCTTGAATCTGAAATATTAGAAAATAGTGTCAAAGCAGACTCTGTCAATCCTGTTATATCAGATGAATGGTTTCTCACTGAAAATTACATATCTTCTTCAATTGTTGATATGTTTTCAAATTATGAAAGCAGAAAAATTACAGCTTCTAAGCTTGACGAAATCCAGAAAACACTTGATAGCCTTGATTTATTCTGGATAGAAGAAATGGAGCGAAAAATCAAGGATAAGAAAGCGGAAATTAAAGTTGCTTCTGATGAAAAAGATAATGCGCTGCAACTTATACGCGAATTTGAAATCGAAAGAGATAATGCCATTTCAAATAAAATACCGAATCTTGAAAAATGCGTAGACGAAAGCAAGAAAAACATAGATGAAGAATATGCTTCCGAGTATCAGATTGAAACAGGTATTCCAAGATATGAAGCAGAGCTTGCTGAACGACATACCCCGATAGCCGTCAAGGAAAAATTCCTTTTGCCTGTTCAGGGAACGCTTACAAGAATACGCAATAACGAGGACTTGCTTAGAGAAAAGAGAAGCTCGTATAATTCAGAAGAAAAGACCTCGTTTAAAGTTTCAGATGTAGATGATAATTCTGAATATAGCAAAGCGTATGAGCAAATCAAAGACTATGAACTTCCGAAATACAGAGAAAAAATTGAACAGGCAAAGACAGAAGCGATGGAGCAGTTCAAGAGTGATTTTCTGTATAAGCTCAGAGCGAATATTCAAAGCGCTTATGATAAAATAAAAGAGCTGAACGAAGCGCTTAAAATGGCTCGATTTGGAAATGATACATACCAATTCCAAATAGAGCGTAATCCTGCTTATTCTGAATACTATGATATGATTATGTCTGACCTGCTTGAAAACGGAAATGTCGGACTGTTCAGTTTTGCTTTTACAGAAAGATATCAGACAGTTATTGATAACTTGTTTTCACAGATTATCAGTCTAGATGGCGATTCGGGAAAAACTGCGCAAAATGTTGAACTATTCAGTAAATACAAAACATATCTCACCTTTGATTTGGCTTCAACTGACAGCAACGGCAGAACCGACAGGCTTTCTAAATCGATATTCACGAAATCAGGCGGCGAAACACAGACACCGTTTTATATTGCTGTACTCGCCTCCTTTGCTCAGCTTTATAAAGTGAATGATAACAGTGAATACGGAAATACTGCAAGACTCGTTATATTTGATGAAGCTTTCAATAAAATGGACGGCGAAAGAATCATTGAAAGCGTTCGCCTTCTCAGAAAGTTTGGTTTGCAGGCAATTATCTGTTCACCTCCTGAGAAGGTCGCTGATATTGCGCCTGTTTCAGATAAGGCACTGTTGGTTCACAAGGAAGCCACAGGCAATATTTACAAGTCAACTGTAATTGAATGGACAAAAGAAATGAGTGAGGAATAATGGATTACGAAACCTTAATTTTGGACAAGCTCCTTGATAAATATGAAGAAAGGGTGTCCACTTCTAACCGCAGAGTGTTAATCAATCTGAATAAAAAAGATGTAAAAGTGCCAGATATAGAAAGCAGTGAATACGTTGAGTTCAGAGAGACTATGCTTCGCTTGAAAAGCAAAGACTTTATTGATGTTGATTGGGTAAGAAAAGATTATATCATCAAAAGCGTCTGGCTTAATCTTAATAATACGGATACGGTGTATCATTATCTGGAACGTCCGACTCGTAATTCAAAAGCTGTTGCAATTCTGAATATTATAGAAGCAGCCTTGCAGAAAATCGCGACTGAATGGATAAGGGTATACCTTGAAGTCGAACAAGACAGTATACTCAGCAAAGGGAAAATCACAGGTATATGGTGTAAAGAAAAGAATGTAATAGCCGATTTCCTTTCTGCACTTGAAAGTATTGATAAGCTGAATGGAAACGCTATTTCTATGAGAGTATTCAGTATTCTGACTTACGGAGATTCAAAGAAATTTCAAAGAGAAATCAAACAGCTGATTATACCTGTAATAAAGCGCTATGAACCCAATCTTGTCGACATTGAAGAAATAAGCGACCGAGAAGTTCTGGCGCAGGTTGGAATAATCATGATGCCAGAAATCTTTGAGTTTTGCGGAAATGTAAAAATTGGTTTTTCGGACGGAGAAGTCGATTTTTCTCCCATAGTAAAAGGTTCTTGTATTTCGAGTGAATGTGTTTCCGATATATGTAATGTTGAAATTTTCAACACAGACAGAATTGTATTCATTGAAAACAAAACGAATTATTCCGAATATTGTCTAAATTCAAGAAGTGAGCGAGAACTCGTTGTGTATCACGGAGGATTTTACAGCCCACAGCGAGGAGAGTTTTTTCGCAAACTATGCGCTGAAACTGACATTCCTGTTTATTTCTGGGGGGATATTGATTACGGCGGTTTTAAAATGTATATGCGTTTGAAAAACAATATCACAAACAGCCTTCAACCTTTGAATATGGATTTAATTTCTTATAATCGATATAAGTCCAACGGGCTGTCAAAGAACGATGAATATATAGTTAAACTCAGTGTTTTAAAGTCAGATGAAGATTATTATGAATTCTTTGATGTGATTGACGCTATTATTGCTGAAAAAACAACTGTGGAGCAGGAAGCTTTTTTGGACAAAGAGCTTATTGCTATATAAAAGACGTGTTTACTGGTTATAATGGTAATTAAATATTGAGCAAATTATCCGATTTGTCAAATCAAATAGACTCAAGTACGCCACTTGTAACCAAGAGCGTTTCCGATTTAGAGATCATTTATAGCAATATAGATGAGCAAATCAAAGTGCATGAAAAATACAAATCGGATTTGCAACATCAACAACACGAAAATAAGAATCGTGAGAATATGCTGGACACATTACATTTCATCATTAAAGATCATCCCGATTTCGAGTACTTGATAGAACCTTGAATTTCATTGACAGATGAAATAAAGAATAGTATCTCATTTAGTCAGTACTTTTTAAAAGATGATATTTTGAATAAATTGAAGAAACAGCGTCAAAATGTTAAAAATGAAATTGTTAAAGCACAGATGCAACTAACAAGATTTTCATTCGATGAAAAAAAGAAAGCAATTGCTATTGCAGAAGATGGGATAAAGAGCTACTTCACAGAATATTCTCCGGCAGATCTCGATAAATTGAAAAAGGATTTGAGAGAATGCAAAAAGGAATTGAAAGAATTGCAGGATTCTGATGATAGCAAGAAGATCAACTCTATTGGTTCACAAATAACCAAATTGTATAAATCTGAATATCAAACAAGTGATTTTGTGAAAGAAGATTTTAGCAAAACAAATGATGAGTTTCATATAAAGTATATAAAGGGCAGAAATTCTTTGCAAACTATGACAATTGATGAGAAAAATAATGAAAAGGCGTACGGAACTGGAAGCCATGCACAACATACACTTATACAATTATGTGGATATTTGGTTTTTATGAAAATGGTTATTGAAGAAAACAAATATCCGATTATACCAATATTGGTTATTGATCACATTTCAAAGCCTTTTAGTGATCAGAATGTCGCTGCTATCGGTACAGTTATTCATAAAGCTTATGAAGACATTGGAATTGAAAATCTACAGATTTTTATGTTTGACGATGAAAACAGCGCTAAGTTAAACTTGAATCCTAATCATGTTGAAAATTTGGTTAATGATGTAAGGACAGGATTCATTCCATTCTATAATGCAAGATAAAGAATATGTTTTATGAGTACATGCTTTCTTGTTTTCTTTTGCCAGATTTACTATGTTGAAGTTACTCGAGTTTGTGTTCTATTGCTTAGATTGGATTTTCAAAGCGAGAAGTGTTGATTACTGATTGCAATAAAAAACCGTCCCAGCTTATAAAAGTAGGGACGGTTTTCTGTATATAAACCGAAAAGCCGCGCTAAATATCAAAGTTTTTCGGTTATACAAGTAAAAACTTCTTGACTAAAGGAAGTTTTTTGGGTATAATAATAGTATATTGGAGGTGTTGCTATGATTATCAGACCTGATTATATCGAGGCTATAAAATCGTTTATTGATGTTCCTCTTGTGAAAATCCTTGCGGGAGTTCGTCGCTGCGGCAAGTCTACTATCCTTGCAATGATGGCTGAGGAGTTGAAAAAGCGTGGAATCAGCAACGAAAATATCATCGAACGCAGATACAACGAAATGGATATTTACGAGGAATTTACAGCTAAAGATATGTACAACGACCTGAAAACTGCTGTTCAGGACAAGGGTAGATGCTATCTGTTTCTTGACGAGTTACAAGAAGTTGACGGCTGGGAAAAGGCTGTAAACAGTCTGCTTGAAGGCTTTGATGTGGATATTTATGTTACAGGCTCAAACTCAAAGCTGATGTCAAGCGAAATTTCAACTTACCTTACGGGACGGTATGTTTTGATACCTGTTTACACACTCTCTTTCAAGGAATATCTCACTTTCAAGAACAAGGACTTATCCGAAGCAAGAACTGTGTTTGACGAGTATATCCGGTACGGCGGATTTCCGCTTATCGGTATCAGCGATTTCGACACTCGTTCTGCTTATCAGATTGTTGAGGGAATTTATGCATCTGTTATCACAAGGGACATTTCCAAGCGCCACCAGATACGCAATAAGGAGCTTTTTGACTGCGTAGTACGCTATATAATTGAAAATGTAGGAATGACATTTTCAGCTTCGTCTATTGTGAAATTCCTGAAAAGCGAAAATCGCAGTCTTTCAGTGGAGGCAGTTTACAACTATATAAAGTGGCTTTCAGAGGCGTTTATTATTTATCCTTGCCAGAGATACGATTTACAGGGCAAGGCTGTGCTGAAAACACAAGAGAAATATTATCTTTCCGACATTTCATTCAGATACAGTCAGATGGGTTTTGACAGAAAGATGCTTTCTGCAATGTTTGAGAACGTTGTGTATCTTGAAATGAAACGCAGAGGTTATGATGTCTATATTGGAAAAAACAGTGTGAAAGAAATTGACTTCGTGGGAGTTCGCAGAGAAGAACGTATCTATGTACAAGTCTGCGCGGCACTTCCTACAGAGTCCACTCGTGAAACAGATAATCTTATGGAAATCAAAGACCATTACCACAAGTACGTTGTCTGCCGTGACCCTCTTGCAATCGGTAATGACAATGGCATCGAAATCGTGCATATAGCAGATTTTCTGTTGAGAGAGAATTGGTGATTTTGGGGCTCTGATGACTTTGTGACGCAGAGACTATGGTGCAATAAATTTGTTGTATAAGAATTTTCCGCTTTTAGTAAGGAGTGAAAACAAAATGAAAAAAATAGGATTGGTTGGCGGAACAGGTCCCGAATCCACTATTATGCCTTATAATGAAGGATATGTACGGAATAGAAGCAATCATTTTAGGGTGTACAGAGCTGCCGCTGTTGTTAAATGATGAAAACTGTGTGCTTCCGTGTCTGGATAGTGCGCAATACATATCAAGAAGCTTGTCGAATTGGCACAGAATTAATATATTTCATAATTCAATATACATCAGCCGTTCCTGTATTACAAGCACGGCTTTCCTATACACACAAAAACCTCCCCATTCCTTTCGGAATGAGGAGGTCGTTTTGTTCTTATTCACATAAGCTTATCCGCACTTCAACGGTTAAATCCTCCCACTGATTAGCACGGAGATAGTTGCCGTCGGATTTACGGAAAGCCTTTGCGGTTTCAAAGTCAATTCTGAATACCCAAGAAAGTACTATTTCAGGTATTTCCTCGGATTTTTCGAGAACTCCTTGTTTATCTAAGAGCAGCCTGTGCTGCTGCAAGTCTTGCAATCGGTACACGGAACGGCGAGCAGGAAACGTAGGTAAGACCTATCTGGTGGCAGAACTCAACTGAACTCGGATCGCCGCCATGCTCACCGCATATTCCAACGTGCATATCGGGTCGGGTCTTCTTGCCAAGTGTAATTGCCATTTCCATAAGCTTGCCAACACCGCTTCTGTCGAGCTTTGCAAACGGATCGTTCTCGAATATCTTCTCATCATAATAAGCGTTCAGGAACTTGCCTGCGTCATCTCTTGAGAATCCATATGTCATCTGTGTGAGGTCGTTCGTTCCAAAGCAGAAGAACTCTGCGTCCTTTGCAATCTCATCAGCTGTTAGTGCTGCTCTCGGAATTTCAATCATCGTTCCTACTTCGTACTTCATATCAGAGCCTGCAGCCTTGATTTCTTCGTCTGCTACCGCTACTACGATATCCTTTACGAATTTCAGCTCCTTGGTGTCGCCGATAAGCGGAATCATAATTTCGGGAACTATCTTCCAGTCGGCGTGCTTCTTCTGTACGTTCAATGCCGCACGGATAACCGCTCTGGTCTGCATTCTCGCAATTTCGGGATATGTCACAGCCAGACGGCAGCCACGGTGTCCCATCATCGGGTTGAACTCGTGCAGCGATGCGATAATGTTCTTTATCTGCTCAACAGTCTTGCCCTGTGCCTTGGCGAGTGCTTCAATATCAGCTTCTTCAGTAGGCACGAACTCGTGCAGCGGCGGATCAAGGAATCTTATCGTTACGGGGCAGCCCTCAAGCGCTTCGTACAATGCTTCAAAGTCGCCCTGCTGCATCGGCAAAATCTTATCCAGAGCCTTTTCACGCTCTTCAACAGTATCAGAGCATATCATCTCGCGGAACGCCGCAATTCTGTCTGCTGCAAAGAACATATGCTCTGTACGGCAAAGTCCTATACCCTCTGCGCCAAGCTCGCGAGCCTTTTTAGCGTCAGCGGGAGTATCGGCATTGGTGCGTACCTTCAATACTCTGAACTTGTCTGCCCAAGCCATAATTCTTCCGAACTCGCCTGCAATCGTTGCGTCAACGGTCGGGATAATTCCATCATAGATATTACCAGTAGAGCCGTCAATCGAAATTGCGTCGCCCTCGTGGTATGTCTTGCCTGCAAGGGTGAACTTCTTGTTCTCCTCGTCCATTGCGATATCGCCGCAGCCCGATACACAGCAAGTACCCATTCCACGTGCAACAACGGCTGCGTGAGATGTCATACCGCCACGAACAGTCAGAATACCCTGTGCTGCCTTCATACCTGTGATATCCTCGGGAGAGGTTTCCAGACGAACCAGAACGACCTTTTCACCACGGGATTTCCACTCAACAGCGTCATCGGCTGTGAACACTATCTTACCGCAAGCAGCTCCGGGAGATGCGCCAAGTCCCTTTCCGACAGGTGTGGCAGCCTTGAGTGCCTTTGCGTCAAACTGCGGGTGGAGCAGTGTGTCGAGGTTACGGGGATCTATCATAGCGACTGCCTTTTTCTCGTCAATCATTCCTTCGTCAACGAGATCGCACGCAATCTTGAGTGCAGCCTGTGCGGTTCTCTTACCGTTGCGGCACTGGAGCATATACAGTTTTCCGTTTTCAACGGTAAACTCCATATCCTGCATATCTCTGTAATGGTCTTCAAGTATTCCGCATACCTTTACGAACTCGTCGTAAGCCTCGGGGAACTTGTCAGCCATTTGTGCGATAGGCATAGGAGTACGAACGCCTGCAACTACGTCCTCACCCTGTGCATTGAACAGGAACTCGCCCATCAGCTTCTTTTCGCCTGTCGCAGGGTCACGGGTGAACGCAACGCCTGTTCCCGAATTATCATTCAGATTTCCGAATACCATCGGCATTACGTTTACGGCAGTGCCCCAGCTGTACGGGATATCGTTGTCACGGCGGTATACGTTTGCACGGGGATTATCCCATGAACGGAATACTGCTTCAATAGCAAGTTTCAGCTGCTCTACGGGATCAGACGGGAAGTCTGTGCCGAGCTGCTTCTTATATTCAGCCTTGAACTGTGATGCAAGCTCCTTAAGGTCAGCGGCGGTGAGGTCAACGTCAAACTGCACGCCCTTCTTCGCTTTCATCTCGTCGATAAGCTGCTCGAAATACTTCTTTCCGACTTCCATAACAACGTCGGAGAACATCTGAATAAATCTTCTGTAAGAGTCATAAACAAATCTTTCAAACTTCGGGTCGGAGTTGCCTGCTATCATAGCCGCTACTACTTCATCATTAAGTCCGAGGTTAAGAATAGTGTCCATCATACCCGGCATTGAAGCTCTTGCACCCGAACGCACGGATACCAACAACGGATTTTTGAGGTCGCCGAACTTCTTTCCGTTCACCTCTTCCATCCATTTAACGCCGTCCATTGCCTGCGCCATAATTTCATCGTTGATTTTTCTGCCGTCCTCATAATACTGAGTACAAGCCTCTGTGGTGATAGTAAATCCCTGCGGAACGGGAAGTCCTATCTCTGTCATCTCTGCGAGGTTTGCGCCCTTACCGCCAAGCAGGTTGCGCATCGTCATATTGCCCTCTTTGAACGTGTAAACCCATTTTTTCTCAGCCATTGGAATCGTCCTCCTAATAATATGGTGTCGGCATAACGCTTTTGCGTTTGCTGTTCAGAAGATTTTTTCTTTTTCTGAACTCTGTTATTATTATAACAGATTGTTCTGTAAATTGCTAGATGTTTTTTAATTTTTTTTGAAGTTTTCTTGCATTTTGTACAGTTTTTTAATGTAATGCGTTACATTTCAATTTTTTTTTACATCGAAAAAAATTTTTTTGATTTTTTTCAAAAAAACTATTGACAAATAAAAAAAGATGTGTTATAATAATTAAGTCGTTGAGTTGAGAACATTGGTTCATCAAAGAACTAAGGTTTTTAAGCGTAAACGCTGGTTTAGCTCAGTTGGTAGAGCAGCTGATTTGTAATCAGCAGGTCGGGGGTT
>CAZTRH010000043.1:0-16635 GCA_964616605.1 uncultured Ruminococcus sp. | reverse complement strand
TCCGTCAAGCAGTCCCGAAGACGCCTGCGTTGTGGCTTCTGTGATATCCCGAACCATCTTTGAGGTGTTTCCGTCACCATACATTGTAATTTTATCAACTTTTTCAAGCGGCTTTGCAATCGCTTCTGCAATAGCAGGCATCTGCTCGAAATACATCTGAAGCACTGCGGCTTCTTCCATCTTCTTCATAGCTTCAGCACGCTTGTCAAGACCCTCTGCTTCTGCAAGTGCCTTTGCGCGGATAGCTTCCGCTTCTGCAACACCTTTGGCTCTGATACCTTCTGCTTCTTGCTCTGCGGTATAACGCGCAGCTTCTGCGCGAGCCTTTTCAGCAGCGGCTTCGTTCTGTGCCATAACAAGGATAGCGGCAGCTTCGTTCTTCTTGATCTCAAGTTCAGCCTCGGCTTTGCGGATTTCTTCGTACTTCTTGGCTTCTGCGTCCTGCTGAGTGGAGTACAACTCTGCGTCTGCATTCTGCTGAGCGGCATATTTCTGTGCTTCGGCGGTTTTCTTTACCTCGGCTTCAAGAGCGCGTTCCTTGATTTCGGCTTCTTTAGCCTTAATCTCGACTTCTTTCTCCTGCTTTGCAAGGTTTGCATTTGCAGTTGTGATTTCAATGGTTCTGCGCTGTTCTTCCTGCTGAATGGTATATGCAGCGTCTGCTTCAGCCTTCTTTATATCGGCATTGCGCTTAAGCTCAGCCTGCTTGATTTCAAGCTCGTTCTGACGAACGGCAATGGCGGTTTCGGAATCAACCCGTGCGTCATTCGCTTTGCGGTTTGCTTCTGCCTGTGCAATGCGGATATCACGCTCTGCTTCTGCTTTGGAAATAGCAGCCTTTTTACGAATTTGCATTGTGTTGTCGATACCCATATCGTTGATAACGCCGTTGTCGTCAACGAAGTTCTGGACGTTGAAAGATACTATTTCAAGTCCCATAGCCTTGAGGTCGGGATCGGCGTTCTGACGAACCTTATCCGCAAACGCCTGACGGTTGGAAATCATTTCTTCCAATCTCATCTGACCTACGATTTCACGCATATTTCCTTCAAGCACTTCACGGGCAACATTCGTTATGTACTGAACGTTTTTGTTGAGGAAGTTCTGCTGCGCTCTCTGGATAGTTTCAAGTTCGGGGGAAATCTTGACGTTTACAACGGCGTCAATCATAATGTTTATGTAATCGGCGGTAGGCACAGCCTGCGCAGTCTTTACATCAACTGACATCAGCGAAAGTTCAAGCACATCGCAGCGTTCAAAGAACGGCAGCTTGATGGCTGCTTTTCCGATAACTACCTTTGCTCTGCGGCGAAGTCCGCTGATAATAAAAGCTTTATCCGGCGGCGCTTTGCGGTAGCCTGCGGCAAACATAAAAATAACAATTGCGACAATAATAATTATTGGTGCGGCAAATTCAATTGGTGGCATAATGTGTTCCTCCGTAAAAGATAATATTTGGTGATTTATTAAGCTAAAAACACCTTGCTTTAATTTTACCATATTTAAATGTATTTGTCAACTGCAGATGAAATCTTTGCTGTGTTTTAGTTTTTTGTGATTTTAGAAAACAGCAGTTTAATCGCATATTAAAAGGCAATTAAGGCAATTGTAAGGGTATGGAAAAATAATCACCAAAAGTTGTTGGTGAAAATTAGTCATAATGACGGTTGACTATTTGTGTAAATTGCATTAAAATTATAAAAGTACCTGTTTTTCATTTGTAGATTTTTTAACTGAGGTTGTTTATGAATTAACAAGCCATCGATTTTTGAATTATTTTGAAAAAACAGTTGATTTGTTGCACAACATTGGTTAAACGCAATAGAGATGCTTTACTGCTTTGCTAAAAGCAGTTTAAATATTATCGCAATTCGGAGAAAAGCTGTTATGAAAACTATCGAACAAATAATTGAGATGGATAAGGCGGCTCAGGCTTATGTAGCTGAAGCTGCCGAGCGTGAGCGCAGAAGAATAAGCCACAGCGATGAACAGGCGCTTTTGCAAAATCAGGCAGCGTTAGACGCAGAGCGCAAAGCGGCTGATGAGTTCGTTTGTGCCGCACAGCAGCGGCTTTCTGAAAAGCTTCTGGCGGCTGAAAAGAACCGTACTGAACAGTGCAGCCGTCTTGACGCTATTTTCGATGAGCATAAAGCGAAATGGAAAGATGAAATTCTCAGCAGGATAACGGGGGGTTGACTATGACTTTTGCTTCCGGTTCTGTTATTGCAAAGGCAAGAGCTGTGATGGGGCGTTCTGTTACAGCAGAAGATTATGCGCAGCTGGCATTATCGGAGTCTGTTTCAGATGTATGCGCTTACTTAAAGCAAACGCCAAGATTTGAAAAAGCGCTTGCGAATACCGACCCACAGACTATTCACCGTGGACAGCTGGAAAATCTTCTGCGGCATTCGCTGTATGATACATTTGATAGCTTCAGAAAATTTGATGTTACGGAAAGCGCAGATTTCTTTCATTTTGTTATTGAACGGCTGTGTGCGGAACAGGTTATACTTGCGGTGGAGTGTGTTGCATATGGCGGTTCGGACGAGTTTATAGCGCTGCTGCCGCCTTTCTTGCTTCAGAGTTCGGACGTGGATCTGGCAGCACTTGGTACAGCAAAAACACTTGCCGACGCAGCTGAAATTCTTCGTCCGACTCATTACTTCAAGGCAGTGGGTGCAATGATGCTGAACGCAGCTGATAATGCGGATTTTAATATAGGAGAATTTGAGCGCCGCATAAAAACGCATTATTATATGCGGCTGCTGAAAATGGCAGATAAGGCTCTGAAAGGTTCTGAACGCAAGGATTTCAGACGTCTTATTCTGCGCAGCGTCGATATGGCGAATGTTGTAACTCTGTACAGGTATTCGGTGGTATTCGGGTCGGAACCTGAGAATATCCCGCTTATTGATTTCAGATACAGACTGTCTGATGAAGTTGTGGAGCGGCTTGCACATGAGTTGAGCGCAGAGCGGATTGCAGAGGCTTTGTCTGAGATAGGATATTCGGCAGAAGGCGATGTGCCGCCTACAATTGAGCTGCTTACCGAGCGGATAAGTCTTGATTTTCTGAAAAAGACGCTGCATTTGTCGCAGAGTCCTGCGGTGGCTTATTTTGCTTTGTCTGAATGCTTGTCGATTGAGCTTGCGAATATAAAAACCATTATTGAGGGGATAAGATACGGTATGAACAGCAGCAAGATACTGGAGCTGCTGGTTGTCTGAAAAATGAAAATCAGGGGGTGATGCGGTGTGGGTATCGCTAAAATGTCCAGAATGACGATCGAGGGCAGCCTTGACAATCTGGAAAGCGCATTGATGGCGTGCTGCGACAGCGGCTCGTTTCAGATAATACAAAACACGGTAATTCACGGAATGAGCGATCCAAATCCGTATTCGGGAATTTATACAAAGGTTCATGATATGGCGGTGCATCTGAAGATAAAGCCTGAAAAATGCGATTTTGCTCATCTGCCGTATGACACAGCGGAAGATTTTGAGCAGTATTTCAAGGATATCAGTCTTAAATATCACGAATTGAACAACAATTACGAACGAGTAAAGCGTTCGCTTGAGGAACACAAAAGCACAGAAGCATATGTAAAGCATCTTCAGGGGCTGAACGTCACGTTCGGCGATTTGTTTGCTATGAAATTCGTTGAGGTGCGTATCGGCAGAATGCCTGTTGATAACGTCGAAAAACTCCAGTACTATATGGAAAAGTGCTTTGTTTTCATTCCGATTGAACAGGACGCAGAGTATGTGTATGCAATTTATCTGGTGCCGTCATCGCTTGCGCAGTTTGCTGATATTGTGATGAATTCGCTGTTGTTTGAGCGGCTGAGTATTCCCGGATACCTTACGGATAAAGCTCAGGACAGCGAAAAGCAGCTTACCGAGCAGATTGCCGCAGAGGAAAAGGAAAAAATTGCTCTCGAAAACGATCTTACCTATTTTCTGGACGGTCTGAACTCAGAGTTTCAGGCTGTGCTGTGCAAGCTGAAATACAAGTCCGATTGTTTTGAGCTGCGGCATTATGTAATTGCTGCTGACGGACGGTTTTCATTTTCGGGATATTGCCCGTCAAAAGAATGCACGAAGCTGCGCAAGGCTATGAAAGCTATCTCGAAAGATATCAAGTGCGTTGAGGTGCCTATCGACAGAAAAACGGCTTCTGAGGACGTGCCTGTGCGGCTTTCGAATAACCGCTTTGTAAGACCGTTTGAAATGTTCGTGAAGATGTATGGTTTGCCGTCTTACAAAGGATTTGACCCGACGCCGTATGTGGCTTGGACGTATATGATATTGTTCGGACTGATGTTCGGCGATGTGGGACAGGGTCTGGTTGTATCGCTTCTGGGACTGCTGCTTACGAAGTTTACCAAAAACGGTCTTGCACCGATTATGACAAGGCTAGGCATATTCTCAATGGCGGGCGGTGTGATTTACGGCTCGGTATTCGGCATTGAAACGATTATAACGCCGTTTTTCCATCGTGTAGAAATCTGGCATGGAGTGTGCAGGCTGTTTAAAAATCTTGGTATTCCCGAACACCCTGAAAATATTTTCCAAGCGGCAACGGTAATTCTGTTGTTTGCATTGTCAGTGGGAATTGTGCTTATTTTGATTTCGATGACCTTTAATATGGTGCAGAATTTCAAGGAAAAGAAACTGGGAGCGGCATTATTTACCGTAAACGGACTGGCAGGTATTGTGTTCTATCTTGCGCTTGTCGTCGGAGTTGTGGGACAGCTGCTGTTCAGCATTCCGATGTTCAGCGCACTGTATATAATACTGCTTATCGTGCTGCCGCTGCTTGCAATATTCTTCAAAGAGCCGCTGTCGGATCTGGTGGACGGCAAGCCTGTTCATAAGATTGAAAGCGCAGGCAACTTCATTATCGAAAACTTTATTGAAATCTTTGAAAGTGCAATCAGCTTTTTGTCAAATACGATGTCGTATCTTAGAGTGGGCGGTTTCGTACTGTCGCACGCAGGCTTTATGCTGGTTGTGGCACAGCTTGCAGGAACGACAGAGCCTGACGCAGAAATCACTGTTTCAACGGTAATCGCTTATATTATCGGAAATATCGTGGTTATGGCGATAGAGGGACTGCTTGTCGGAATACAGGTGCTGCGACTGGAATTTTACGAGGTATTCAGCCGCTTTTACGAAGGAAACGGAAAGCCGTTTACTCCTGTTGAAATCAGAATAGAAAAAGAAAATTAAATTTCGGAGGAAATAGTTATGAATTACGTTTTACTGTTTGCAATGCCGCTTGTTGTGGTTGCGGCAATTATGGCACCGCTGCTTGTGTGCCTGAAGAGAATGCACGACAAAAAGCCTTTTAACAGAAAAGTTTCGGTTATTGCAAATGTAGCATCTTTTTTCGGAGTAATGGCGATTATGACAGTGCTGCCGCTTACGGGTGCGTTTGCGGAGTCCGCTGAAGCTGTAACAGAAGCTGCTTCTTCTGCGAACGGGCTTGCAGAGGGTCTGAGATACATCGGTGCAGGCTTGTCAACCGGTCTTGGCACAATAGGTACAGGTATTGCGGTAGGCGGTGCTGCTCCTGCGGCTATCGGCGCAATTTCTGAGAACGACAAGGCATTCTCGAAGGCACTGATTTTCGTTGCTTTGGGCGAGGGTGTTGCGATTTACGGACTGTTGATTTCTATTCTTATTCTGTTCGGTTGATCCGAGAATCGAGGACGTTATGAGGTTTTTTCTTATAAGCGATAATATTGATACTCAGATTGGAATGAGGATTGCAGGTATTGAGGGCGTAGTAGCACACACCGAACAGGAAGTTGAAGCCGCCCTTGACAAGGCTTTTGCTGATGAGGATATCGCCGTGGTGCTTATGACTGAAAAACTTGTATCGCTCTGCCATGAGAGAGTGTATAAGATGAAACTGAAATCCGACAGACCGCTGATTGTGGAAATTCCCGACAGGCACGGCGGCAGCCATGTAAGCGAAGCCATAGACAGCTATGTAGAGGACGCTCTTGGCGTAAAGCTGTAAAGCCGTTTCGGGTTTGTTTTCGGAAAGGAATTATATGGATTTTAATGCGATAAACGCTTCTAAATTAGGAAGATTTCAGGCAGCGATTGAAAAGCAGGCTGAAGAAGAAGCGCAGCGTCTTACTGCGGAGCTTCGTGCAAAGGACGAGCAGTTCGGAAAAGTCCGTGCAGGATATGAAATGCATAAGGAGTCGGCGAAGATAAGAGCTGAGCGCAACGTTGCTGAAATACGCATAAAGAAGGAAATTTCACGCTGCGAATCGGAAATTGAAAGAGCGGCTCTGTCTCATCGGAAAGAGCTTATTGACGGATTTTTTGAGGAACTGCGCGAGGAACTTCAGCGCTTTACTGAGTCGGACGGATACGACAGGTACATTGAGAAGTCGCTGAAAAAAGTTGCCGAGGAGTTGGGAAGCGATTTTGTGGTTCTTGCAAGACAATGCGATTTGGAAAGAGTGAAGCGTGTTACCGACGCAGAAGTTCGCATTGACCACACTATAACTATCGGCGGTATTTTCGCATTGAGCGAGAGCAAAAGTCTGTTTGCGGATTATTCCTTTGATAATTCGTTGAAAGAAGAAAAACAGGCGTTTGTAAGCCGAAAGGAACTTATGCTTTAAGAAAAGAATACCCGACTGTCGCTTATACGGTCGGATTGTCGTTTGAATGGCTTTAAAAAGCGTTTTCGGCAAAATAACTTCTTCGGGAGGAAAAATACTCTTGAATACTATTTACTCAATTAACGGACCGGTTGTAAAGACGAAAGACACAAGGGATTTCTCAATGCTTGAGATGGTCTTTGTGGGCGAGCGCAGGCTTATCGGCGAAGTTATCGGCGTCAGCGATGACTTCACTACAATACAGGTTTATGAAAACACGGCAGGTCTGAAAGTAGGAGAGCCTGTATATGCAACAGGTTCGCCCGTGTGTGCAACGTTGGGTCCCGGAATAATCTCGAATATTTTTGACGGCATTGAGCGTCCGCTGAAAAGTATGACATCGCTTGGAGTAAGCGAGGGCGAAGTAAACCCGTTTGTGGCAGAGGGAAACGCTATTTTCTCGCTGGATACAGAGCGGAAATTTGATGTTACTGTAACTGCAAAGGTCGGAGATAATCTTTCGGCGGGCGAGGTGTTCTGCACTTGCCCTGAAACTGCGCTGATTACGCACAAGTGTATGCTCCCTCCCGATACAAGCGGCGAGGTTGTATATGCGGCTGAAAACGGGCAGTACACTGTAAATGACGTTATTATAAAATTGAAATTGCCGTCAGGTGAAATCCGTGAACTTACTATGGTGCAGAAGTGGGCGATAAAAAAACGCCGTCCTGTTGCAGAGCGGCTTCCCGTAAGCCGACCACTGGTTACGGGACAGCGTGTTATTGATACGTTGGCTCCTATCGCAAAAGGCGGTACTGCGGCAATTCCGGGCGGCTTTGGCACGGGCAAGACAATGACTCAGCATCAACTTGCGAAATGGTGTGACGCTGATATTATCGTTTATATCGGCTGCGGTGAGCGTGGAAACGAAATGACGCAGGTGCTTGAAGAATTTTCCGAACTGGTAGACCCGAAGTCTGGCAGACCGCTTACCGACAGAACGGTGCTTATTGCAAACACTTCAAATATGCCTGTTGCGGCAAGAGAAGCGTCTATTTACACGGGAATTACGATTGCGGAATACTATCGTGATATGGGGTACCATATCGCTATTATGGCGGATTCTACTTCTCGTTGGGCGGAAGCGCTGCGTGAAATTTCGGGCAGATTGGAAGAAATGCCTGCCGAAGAGGGATTTCCTGCGTATCTTCCGTCAAGACTTGCGGAATTTTACGAGCGTGCAGGTTATGTTAAAACCTTGGGCGGTGCGGAAGGCTCCGTTACCATCATAGGCGCAGTATCTCCTCAGGGTTCGGACTTCTCCGAGCCTGTAACGCAGAATACAAAGCGCTTTGTACGCTGCTTCTGGGCGCTGGATAAATCGCTTGCTTACGCAAGACATTATCCTGCTATCGACTGGAACAGCAGCTACTCAGAATATATCGACGAGCTTTCGGATTATTACAGCACTAATGTCAGCCATGATTTTATGGAATACCGTCTGGAGATTTCCAACATTCTCCAAGAAGAAAACAAGCTTATGGAGATTGTAAAGCTTATTGGTGCGGACGTTCTGCCAGATGACCAGAAACTGACGATTGAAGCTGCAAGAGTGGTGCGTGTCGGCTTGCTTCAGCAGAACGCTTACCATAAAGACGACACTTATGTGCCGCTTGAAAAGCAGTATCTTATGATGAAAGTAATCGTTGAGCTTTATCGGAAATCATTGGACGCACTGCGTTCAGGTACTCCACTGTCACGGATTATTTCAACGGGTCTGTTGGATAAGGCTGTAAAGATGAAGTATGATATTCCCAACGATAGGTTGGAAATATTTGACGATTATCTGAAAGAGATTTACGAAAAGCTTGGTGTTTCGGCATAAGAACTCTGACTTTAAGGAGAACTGTTTATGAGTTTGCAATATATGGGGCTTAAGGATATAAACGGCCCTTTGGTGGCAGTTGAAGGAGTTTCGGGCGCAGCGTATGACGATATTGCGAAAATCCATCTCAGCGATGGCACGGAGCGTATCGGACGAGTGGTGGAACTTGCAGGCGACACGGCTGTGCTTCAGGTGTTTGAGGGTACGAACGGAATGTCGCTTACCAATACGCGCACTGTGTTTTCAGGGAAGCCGCTTGAAATTCCGCTTGCAACGGAGATGCTTGGACGTGTGTTCAATGGTGCAGGAAAGCCAATTGACGGGTTGGGCGATGTTTTTCCCGAAAAAATGGGCGATATCAACGGAAAGGCGCTGAACCCCGTCGCAAGACGTTATCCGAGAAATTATATTCACACGGGTATTTCATCTATTGACGCACTTATGACGCTTATCCGAGGACAAAAGCTGCCGATTTTTTCGGGTTCTGGATTGTCGCACAATAAATTGGCGGTTCAGATTGTAAAGCAGGCTGAACTGACGGGCGATGACGCAGGAGAGTTTGGCATTGTGTTTGCGGCGATGGGCGTTCAGAATGACGTCGCGGATTATTTCCGCCGTTCTTTTGTGGAAACGGGTGCTATCGGGCGTGTGTGTATGTTCCTCAATCTCTCAAGTGACCCGATTATCGAGCGTTTGCTGACTCCGATGTGTGCGCTGACTGCGGCTGAGTATCTTGCTTATGAAAAGAATATGCATATTCTCGTTATTATGACGGATATGACGAGTTATGCTGAGGCTTTGCGTGAGTTTTCTTCGTCAAAAGGAGAAATTCCCGGAAGAAAGGGATATCCGGGATATCTGTACTCCAATCTTGCATCGCTGTATGAACGTGCGGGAATTATTGAGGGCAGCACTGGTTCGGTAACGCAAATTCCTATTCTTACAATGCCTAATGACGATATCACTCACCCTATCCCCGACCTTACAGCATACATCACCGAGGGGCAGATAGTTTTTGACCGTGCGCTTGATCAGAAGGGGATTTACCCGGGACTTTCCGTACTTCTGTCGCTGTCACGTCTTATGAAGGACGGCATTGGCGAGGGTTACACGAGAGCGGATCATTCGGCGGTCGCAAATCAGCTGTTTGCGGCATATGCAAAGGTTCAGGACGCACGTTCTCTGGCGGCTGTAATCGGTGAGGACGAGTTGTCGGGTGTAGACCACGCCTATATGCGGTTTGGCAGGCTGTTTGAGGAGAATTTCCTTAATCAGGGCTTTGATGAGAATCGCTCCATTGACGAAACACTGGAACTTGGCTGGGATTTACTTTGCACACTTCCGAAGTCGGAGCTTGACAGAATGGACAACGAACTTCTTGACGCAAAGTATGATGAGGGCAGAGCGCTGAGGTTTGGCAGCGAGTGATGAATTTCACGGCGAAAGGGCGGTGATTGTTTGGCAGAACAGGTTTTTCCTACGAAAGGCAATCTGATTAAGACAAAGCGGCAGCTTGCACAGGCGATTATGGGATTTGAACTGATGGACAGGAAGAGAAATATTCTTGTTCACGAGATGGTGACTATGGTTGACGACGCAAGGACTATACGCAACGATATAGATATAACCTATTCCGAAGCGTATAAGGCGCTTGAAACTGCGAATGTAACGCTTGGACTGGTTGAAACTATTGCGCAGATGTTTCCGATTGACAATACGCTCAGTATGTCCTCACACAGCGTAATGGGAGTGGAACTGCCGACAATAGCGTCGCAGATTGTTGCAAACAAGCGTCCTGTTTATGCGATGGAGCATACCAATTCGGCATTTGACAGAGCGTATGTGTGCTTTAAGAAAGTGAAGGTGCTGACGGTAAGCCTTGCTCAGACGGAAAACAGTATTTATCGTCTTGCAAATTCTATCAAGAAAACTCAGAAACGTGCCAATGCTCTGAAATATATCATCATTCCCAGATTGCGTGAACAGGTGAAGTTTATCACTGACGCTCTTGACGAGAAGGAACGCGAGGAGTTTTCACGGCAGAAGGTTATTAAAAAGAGAAAGCTTTGATATGTGTTTTGTATTTGATGTATTACAATAACGATGGCTTGCAGTTCATAATTAAGAACGTCCTCGGTTTTCGGGGACGCTTTTCTTTATGTTCTTCTGGTGATAAACTCTAAAATATCGTTCATTACTTCTTTTCTGTTAAGCTCGAAAAGCAGCTCGTGGCGTGCTTCACGATAAATTCTGAGGTTTGCGTCACAGCCGTGTTCAAGATAGCGTGCGCAGGCGTGGCGGACTCCGTTGCCGTATTCGCCGATGGGATCCATTCCTCCGCTTATAAACAGCATCGGAACATCGGTTGGAGTGTTTTCAATGACGTGCTGTGAATTGCAGCAAAGCAAAGCATTCATCAAATCTCGAAATCCTGCTATCGTGAAGATAAAGTTGCATTTTGGGTCGGCAGTATACTTGTCAACCTGCTCATCATCACGGGAAAGCCAGTCGTTTGGTGTGCGGTGATTTTGTGTTCGCAGATTGAACAAGCCGAATACCGCCTTTGAACCGAACTTATGGCGGTAAAACTCACCATGTTTTTTCGCCGCAGCGTCAATTACTTTTCTAAGCGGTGCAGAGCCTGTTATTCCCCCTGCTGTTCCCGAAATTATAAAGCCGCTGAACTTGTCGATATCGCCGTATTTTGAAAAATATATTCTCGATAAAAAGCTGCCCATACTGTGTCCCATCAGAAAATGGGGAATATCGGGGAAGCGTTCGTCCAGAATGGTTTTCATTCTGTGTAGGTCACGCACCATATTGATATAGCCGTTTTCCGGTCCGAAGTAGCCGAGCATTTCATCATTTATAACAGAATTTCCGTGTCCTATGTGGTCGTTTCCGCAAAGAGCTATGTCGTTTTCGCAGAGAAATTCCGCAAATTCACGATATCGTTCGATGTGTTCACACATTCCGTGCGACAGCATAACAAGCACCTTGGGTTTTTCGGGCATGAAAATATAGAAATGAATATTGCATAATCCTGTTGTACTTGGGAATATTCCCTTGATTTCTCTCATCGTTATTCCTCCGTGCGGTTAACTGCTTCAAGGCGGTAGATAGGTTGCCCGAGGTCGGTAAAGCGTTTTTCATATTCGGTCATAATATTCCCCTCAAAGCCGCTGTTATGTAAATCGAGGCTGACGTTTTTCAACGGAAAACCATTTGAGGAGAACTGTTCAAGCGAAAATTCAAAAAAATGCATATTATCTGTTTTCTGATGAATTTCAGCTCCGTCTTTCAGCACCTTTCGGTAAATCTCCAGAAAACGGGCATGGGTAAGCCTGTGATTTGCATACTGCTTTTTCGGGAAAGGGCAGCTGAAGTTCAAAAACAGCCTGTCTACGCTATGCTCATGGAAAAGATGGTCGAGATATTCAGCTTGTCCTAAGCAGAAACG
Organism: uncultured Ruminococcus sp.; assembly: GCA_964616605.1. Classification (GTDB taxonomy): domain Bacteria; phylum Bacillota; class Clostridia; order Oscillospirales; family Ruminococcaceae; genus CAG-115. Next base: position 4,665 of record CAZTRH010000043.1, on the reverse strand, counting down.
CAGATTAGGGAGTTTTTCTTTCATAAGCGCTTCTGTTCCCGTAATAAGAACGTTGTGCGTTTTTTCGACTGCTATAAGATTAATGTCGGGATTTTGCCGCGCAAATTCCAGTGCAAATCCGCCTTTTCCGCAGCCAATCTCAAGGTAAAGCGGATTGTCATTTCCGAAAACCTTTCGGCTGTCAGCAAAATATTCTTCTGATAACGGGTCATTTGCGTGTTCGTTCTGGCACTGCATATAAAGCATTACTTCCTTACAGGCAGTAAGGCGCTCGTCAAGGTTCTTTTTTCTTCGCATTCGCATATGAATTATTTCCTTTACTATAAAAATAAAATTTTTGCTTTTGCAATAATACTTTTTCTCGTCATTATCCTTTAAGGCTTGTCATATAATAAGTCAAGAAAGCTTTGAAGGAGATTTTTTAAAATGCAGCCGCAAACTCAGATTACAAACACAAGCGCAAAGCGTCACAAGGGCGTTCTGCCAAGAAACAGCGTTATTGAAAATTCAGATAATCTCAATAAAACCGCTTTTTTTGCGACAGACAATTCCGATACACAAGCCGTCAATATCATAACTTCTGATAACTCCGACTTTTCGGATAGCGCAATTTCTGAACAGCCGCTTTCAGAAAGCACAGTCTATCCGCATATCCGTCACCCTAAAGCGCACCGCAGCGGAACATTTATTGTGATGGCGATTGCTGCTGTATGTGGTGTGGCGGGCGGTATTGCGGTTTCGCTAAACGGCGGTTTTTCAGAAGAAGTCAGCAATACGCTAAAGCTGCCGTTCGGTGAAATCTTTCTTATGCGGCTTGGGTTTGGTGCGGCTTTGCTTGCGGTGGAATTTATTCTCGGATTTTTTGCGTTCGGGGATTTGCTTGTGTGGGCAGTGCCGCTGATTGCAGGACTCGGACTTGCCTTGCGTGTTGCGATAACCAGAATGTGGGTGCTGCTGCCGTCTTCGGCAGTACTGTTAGGCGTTGCTGCATTCGGAGCGGCGGTTTCGGCAGGCTTTTCAGGCACGTTGATGTCGCTTTCAAGGGGAGGCACTATACATCTGGGAAATTCGCCGAGGCGAGTGTTTGTGCTGAATTTTCTGGGATATTTTGCAGCCGCCGCAGCCTGCGCCCTGTATGAGGGAATTATTCTCACCGCAAATCGCTGAACAGATGTTTTGAGAACACCCCGAAAATTATTCGGGGTGCTGTTTGCATTTACTTGTTAATCTTCTTGTGGTCGTTCTCACGGATTTCAACACGTCTGATTTTGCCTGTAACGGTCTTTGGCAGTTCTTTTACAAACTCGACAATTCTCGGATATTTGTAAGGAGCAGTATTCTGCTTTACAAAATCCTGAATTTCCTTTGCAAGCTCGTCTGACGGCTCGTACTTATCCGTAAGCACGATAGTAGCCTTTACGACTTCTCCGCGGATAGGGTGCGGAACGCCTGTTACAGCGCATTCCAGTACGGCAGGGTGTGACGCAAGAACGCTTTCAATCTCGAACGGACCTATACGATATCCGCTTGATTTTATAACATCGTCGTTCCGTCCCACATACCAGTAATAGCCGTCCTCGTCACGGGTTGCGGTGTCGCCTGTATGGTAAATTCCATCGTGCCATGCTTTGTGGGTAAGTTCTTCGTTTCTGTAATATCCTCTGAACAAGCCCATTGTGTGTTCATACTCGCCCTTTACAACGATTTCACCTACAACGCCTGTTGGCACGGAGTTACCCTCGTTATCAACGAGGTCGACATCATACATAGGCATAGGTCTTCCCATTGATCCGGGCTTTGGTTCAGTGCCGACAACATTTCCGATAATACAGGTGGTTTCTGTCTGTCCGAAACCTTCCATCAGCTTTATTCCGGTGTACTCATACCACTTGTTGAATACTTCGGGCTGAAGTGCTTCGCCTGCGATATTGCAGTACTTCAATGATGAGAGATCGTATTTTTCAAGTCCCTCGTTTATGAAAAATCTGAACATAGTAGGCGGAGCGCAAAGCGTTGTAACTTTATAACGCTCAATCATTCTCAGCATATTATCGGGGATAAACTTGTCAAAATCATAAACGAAAATGCACGTTCCCATTGACATCTGTCCGAACAATTTTCCCCAGATGGCTTTTCCCCAACCTGTATCGGAAATGGTGAGGTGAAGTCCGTTAGGATCGACATTCTGCCAATGCTTTGCGGACTGAATATGTGATAATGCAATTGCGTGTTCGTGAATTGTCATTTTAGGGTGACCTGTTGTTCCCGAAGTGAAATACATAAGGAACAAATCGTCCGCTCTTGTTTCAATGCGCTCAAGCGTATCGGGGTACTTTTCAAGCTCCTCGTCGAAATTTATCCAGCCGTCCCTGCTGCCGTTGACGATAAACTTCTCGGCTAAGCCTTCTGCGGCTTCAACCTCGGCGTCCTCAATGTGTTTTGCGACTTCGCCTTGATTGGTGCTGACTATGGCTTTAATTCCTGCTGCGTCAAAGCGGTACAGGAAATCTTTCTTTGTAAGCAGGTGCGAAGCAGGAACTATGATAGCGCCGATTTTCATAAGTCCTGTGAATATATACCAGAACTGATAATGACGCTTGAGAACAAGCATTACTCGGTCGCCCTTCTTAATTCCCATATCAAGGAACATATTAGCCGCCTTATTTGAAAGGCGTGACAGTTCGCCGTAGCTAAATCTTTTTTCGTTATCCTGAAGATCCACCCATACCATTGCAGGGCGGTCGGGTTCCATCTGTCCGAACTTGTCGAGAAAATCGTAACTCCAGTTGAAGTTTTCGGGATACTTTGTGCGGAATTCGGCGATAATGCCGTTTTCGTCGTATTTTTCCTCGATGAAATTCAAATGATAGCTTTCAACACTATTTTCAGCCATATTATTCTCCTCCCGTATTTTACCTTATTATTTCCCCGGTAAATACAATCATACATACTAATTTTATAACACAAACGCTGTTTTGTCAAGGGGTTTATATATGAAATTTTTGTGTAACTTCACCAAATTGCAAAACTTCCCCTTGCAATTTGCAGCATAATGTGTTATAATAGCATTCGTGACTTCATTATATGACCGCGGCGTGCGTGAGCACGATGAGGAAAGTCCGAGCATCACAGAGCAGGGTAGCTGATAACGTCAGCCGAGGGCGACCTTAGGGCTAGTGCAACAGAGATATACCGCCGTTCTTCGGGACGGTAAGGATGGAAAGGCGAGGTAAGAGCTCACCGGAGTACGGGAGACCGTACTGCCATGTAAACCCTATCCGATGCAACGCCGATTGGTTCGGGGGATAATGCGTCTGCTCGGCGCACCTTGATTAAGGCGGCTTGACCGCACGGGCGACTGTGCGGCTAGATAGATGGTCATACGCGACAGAACTCGGCTTACCGATGGAGTCACTTGTTTAAAAGAAAACCCTCAAAAGAGCAAATGCCTTTTGAGGGTTTGTTGTTGAGAAAAAAATATTGCAGCTACTGTATTATACGGGAACTGCATTTTTTGTAAAGTAAAAGTCTGCTGCTTTGTAGAATGCTATTCTGTTCTGAATGCCTGTACAAGGTCTTTCTTCACTGCAACGGACGCCAGTTTTACTACATTCTAAATTAACACTACTCTCAAACACGCTCAAGCTCTGCTGTCTGGTGGCAACTGATTTAGTGCAATAAAGTAGTTGCAAGCGTTAACAATAAAACTTGCTTTGCTTATTTCCATTTTTTTACAAAAACTATCAATTTCGGCATACTCTGCTTTTTTACCTGCGCTGTTAAATTTTGGTAAGTCTTAAGATTATACTTTGCATTAGCTCTTATGTGGGCTTTAGTTTGCAAAAAACATCAACTCCTTTTTCGTTAAAATGAACAAAAAACACGTTTTTAAAAGATAAATTATATTTTAAAAATCATTTTACACGCAATATATAGCGTTCTTTATTTTGTGTTACTTTTATACATACAACATATAGTGTATTCGTCAAAATATACAATATTTGACAAAGCCATAATATTATGGTATGATATAACCACAAAAGGAAAACAAAAAACAAATCTAACAATAAACATTATACCACATCAAAACAGATTTGTCAAGCCCCCAACGGGGAGAAATGGAGTAGCTATGTACAATTATGCCGCTGTAGGAAAGATGTAAAAGAATCCATCAAAAATGAAATTGACCTTACTTATTACACTGATGACGAAAATAATGTTGATTGGAAAAGGCTGGAAAACAAATTGAATGATGATTTGTTTGCAGAAGACTCAGTAACTGGAAATGCATCTGGCTCTTATACTTTCAGCAGGTATCAAGCTAAGGAAAATGTAGTTGATAATATTGATTTGTTGTTAGAAATGGTATCAGAGTTTGGAATGTCGGCGACTGAAGTAGGGCAAAAACTTCTTGACGAAGATTGGGAGTTTTTCGACGTGCCTATCAGATGTTATATTTTGCCCTCTGCTATATCTGATGTGATTGAGCAGTTAGAAGGTTGAATATTAAAAATCAAGTCGTTTAGCGGTTGCGGCTCTAAACAAAACCGCCACCACGGGGAAACCCGAAAAAGCTCCTTGAAAATTAAATAAAGGACTTTACAACCTTGAAAAAATCTGCTATAATGATGTTGTAAGCCACAATGCGAAACAACATCAGAAAGG
>CAZTRH010000042.1:0-16703 GCA_964616605.1 uncultured Ruminococcus sp. | reverse complement strand
AACGTCCTTGTTGCCGCAGGCTTGCTTGTGAATTTACCGTCATATTTCACAAAAATGCTCGTTAATACATACCTTTAGGGCAGGGCGAGCCAAAAACGCAAAAGCGCCAGACGAAGTTTGTTGTTCAGCTTGATGAAAAAGTACCTTTTCCGGGAAGTATAAAAGCCGCACCCGAAAGTGCGGCTTCATATGTATCAATTACTTGATGATCTTGATCTTGCCAAGAAGGGGCATTTCCTTTTCTTCGCCCTGAATTGCGCCAACGAAAGCAATAATCCAGCAAACGAATACAAAAATCTCAGCAGCCCAACCAACAAAAGGAATAATTCCGCACGCGATCGATGCAAGAACCAGAACAAGACCCTGATTGATGTGGAACTTTGCGCCTTCCTTATCACCTGCAAGGAATGCGATAAGAAGTCCGATCCATGTAAGATAAGCAACAATACCGGTTGTTTTTGTGTCCATAATTAAATCCTCCAACTATAATCCAATAAGTGATTTTTCGAGAGCAACCGCCCCAAAAGTACCGATGTACTACACAAGTATATCAAAAATTCACGGCAATGTCAAGAACTCAGCCTGCATTTTTCGGTTTTACGTCACAATATTTGTCAACTTCTACAAATTTTCGTTTTCTTTAACCGGCAATTCTATCTATTACACAAATACGGATTGAACTTTTTCTCCAGATCAAGAGAAGTGCAATCGCCGTGACCGCAGCAGAGCGTGTAATCGCCGCTTATATTGCGGATAGCCGCCATAGATTCCATAGTCTGACGTTCGCTTCCCGAAAAACCGTCCGCTCTGCCCACGCTCCCACGGAACAGCACATCGCCCGTGAAAATCGCATTTAGTTCCTCGCAGAACAGCAGACAGCTGCCTGCCGTATGCCCCGGTGCCGCCATAACACGGAACATCAGTCCGCATACCGCAAACTCCTGTCCGTCAGAAAACGCATAATCGGGAGCAATCGCCCGAAACGGCGTTCCCGCCATAAATCTCGCCCAGCTTTTATCCTCGCTTGAAAACATTTCCATATCGAGTTCGGGCGCATAAATCGGCGCAGCGGTCGCTGATTTCAGTTCAGCCGCTCCCGAAAAATGATCGTAATGCCCGTGAGTAATAATTATGCCGCCGAGCTTCAAATCATTCGTATCAAGGAATATCTGCACCTCCGCAGACGAAGCAGGGTCTATAACAACCGCCTTGTTATCCTCTCCAACGAGAATATAGCAGTTTGAAGCCAACGCTCCCAGTGCAATCTGCGTTATCCTTTCCATAATCTGCCCTCCGATTGACTTTGGAACAAGTATCATTCCAATTGCTCTGATACAGGATTACCTTACTGTTTTCCCGTTCTGTCAGCGGAAACCACTCCGGGTATCTTCTGAATTTTGTTCATTATCGCCGACAGCTGCTCCACGCCTGCAACTTCAATCGTAATAAGCAGATTGGTGTTGCCGTTTTTGAGCCTGTGCATATTCATTTCGTGCATCGGCACACGGTTAAGAGCGATAGCAGCAGTAATATCCGCTATAACAGAAGATTTTTGCTCGGCTATGATATCAATTGTCGCACGATAAGTCGAATCGTCCACTCCTGCCCACGAAGCCTTTATCCACCGCTCACGGTTTTCATCGCTGTCCATATTGTTTATAATATTGATGCAGTCCTGCTTGTGAATTGAAACGCCGAATCCCCTTGTCACAAATCCTATAATCGGATCCCCCGGCAGCGGATTGCAGCACTGTGCAAATTTTACCGCAACATTGTCTATGCCCTCGATAATAACGCCCTTCTGACGGGAACGTTTATTCGACTGCTCTATATTCTCCTCGCCTGTCGGCAAAACGACATTCTGCTCCTTCAAAGCACGAGCCTGCATATCCTTTATGCGCTGCACAACTTTTGAAAGCGCAACTCCGCCATAGCCTATCGCAGCATATAAGTCATCAACTGAATTTACTCTCGCACGCATAGCGGCGTCCTCAAGAATTTCCTTTTCAATTGGAATGCCGTTGCGTCTAAATTCGTGTTCAAGTTCTTCTTTGCCGACAGAAATATTTTCCTCTCTGCGCTCTTTCTTGAACCACGAACGGATTTTTCCCTTTGCTTCGGTAGTCTTTGCGATTTCAAGCCAGTTTCGGTTAGGACCATAGTTTGCCGAACCGCTTGTGAATATCTCTACGATATCTCCCGTTTTGACCTGATAATCAAACGGCACCATTCTGCCGCCTACTTTAGCGCCTGTCATCTTGTTTCCGACTTCGCTGTGAATAGCATATGCAAAGTCGATTACATTCGCACCCAGCGGCAGCGTGAACACATCGCCTTTCGGTGAGAATACAAACACTTCGTCCTGCGACAGGTCGTTCTTGATAGCGTCGGTAATCTGTTCTACGTCCTCCGCTTCCTGCTGTCGCTCCAGAAGCTGACGTATCCAGTCGAAACGCTTTTCGCCCGCAACAGAGCCTTTAAGTCCTGCCTTATATTTCCAGTGTGCAGCGATACCATACTGAGCGGTATTGTGCATTTCCACAGTGCGTATCTGCACTTCAAACGGAATGCCTTCCTTGCCGATTACGGTTGTATGCAGCGACTGATAGCGGTTAGGCTTCGGCGTTGCAATATAGTCCTTGAAACGATAAGGAATAGGACGGAACAAATCGTGGATTACGCCCAGCACATTGTAGCATTCAATCACCGACTGCACGATAATTCTCACGGCATAAATATCATAGATCTCATCGAACGGCTTGTTCTTGAGATACATTTTCTTATAAATACTGTAAATGGATTTTACGCGACCCTCGATTACGGGTTCAGGTCTGATATCACTTATACGGGTGCGTATTCTTGCGATAATGGTATCGACAAAGCTGTCACGCTCGTCTTTGTGCAAATCCAGCAGCCGCTCTATCTCTCGGCAGCCGAACGGGTCAAGATAGTGAATAGCAATGCTCTCCATCTCGTCCTTGACATCGCTCATACCAAGCCTGTGAGCAATCGGCGCATAGAAATTCATAGTTTCAAGAGAAGTCTTGCGCTGTTTCTCGGGCGGTCTTGCATAAAGCGTGCGCATATTGTGCAGTCTGTCCGCAAGCTTTATGATGATAACACGGATATCCTTACTCATAGCCATGAGGATTTTTCGGATATTTTCCGCCTGCTGTTCTTCCTTGGTATTCAGCGGAACCTGCCCGATTTTCGTTACGCCGTCAACCATCAGCGCAACATCTTCGCCGAACTTTTTGCGTATTTCGTCAAGCGGAATTTCGGTATCCTCTACGACATCGTGCATTAGGGCTGCGCACAGCGTATCGGTATCCATACGATAATCCACGAGTATAGATGCCACCGACAACGGGTGAGTTATATACTTCTCGCCCGACGAACGCATCTGACCATCGTGAGCAGCGTCAGCAAGCTCATAAGCACGCATAATTTTCGCAGTATCGTACTGCGTATCGGTGCTTAAGATTTTGTCCATCAGCTTTTCAATAGTGATAGCAGCGTCCTGTTCACTACGAATTTTCATATTATCGTTGCCCACAGCATAGTCCCCCAATCGGAAAATATGTAATCTGAACCGTTCTCTTAAGAGAGCGCATTTTTAAGATTTGCGAGATATCCGCCCCCGGCAAACAGATCCTGCTTTTGCGGAGCGTCTGCAACACGCAGCTTTCCGTTTTCCGAAACGGAAATCATTCCTGCATCAAGAAAAGCGTCAAGCGTAACCCGAAGCATACAGCTGTTCACCGAACCACTTATTGCAAAGAGCTGATCGCAGGTCTTGTCAGGGTGCAGCCGCACAAGGTCATAAACCGCTTTCAGCTCGCTGCGGTTCTGCGGCAGCACTCTTGGCAGCAGCCGCTTATCGCAGCCCTCCCCGCGGCAAATCTCCTCGTAAACACGCACAGCCGCAAAATACCTGTCCTCAGCAAAACCCGTTGGACGGAAATCAACAATCCGCAGCTGAACACTTTTTCTGCCGTTATACTCGTTGATTTCAGCAGACGCAATAACGTCTATCTTATCCCCATCGCAGGGGTAAAAATCCTCATACCGCACGCTGAATGATATTGCAGACACGGTAACGCCGTTATTCGTAAGCTTTAAAGCAGTAAACTTACCCTCTCCGCGAGCGGTTTTTCCGCTTACCACGCAGCCTGTCATACGGAACAAGGGCTGTTCATTGCCCTCGCCGAAAGGTTCCGGCAGCCGCAGCATTGAAATATTTTCAACTGTCAGCTTGTCGCCCGTAACGTCCATATCCGCATAAACGCTGTATTCAGGCATTTTCATAAATGCACTGCGGCTGTATTGATATATTTTCTCGGTAAACAGCGGAATTTTATCAGCAGAAAGCGAAAATCCGCCTGCACCCGTATGTCCGCCGAATTTCGTAAGATATTCGCTGCACTCCGACAGCATTCTGAATGCGGAATACCCCTCGATACTGCGCATAGAGCCGCTTGCCTTATCGCCGTTTACAGCTATCATAACGCAAGGTTTGCCGTATTCTTCGAGTATTCTCGAACACACTATGCCGATAATGCCTGCGTGCCAACCCTCTTTTGCAAGAACTATAACACGTTGTTTTGCAAGGGTCGGATTTTCGGAAAGCATTCTCTGCGCTTCGGACATCGTAGCATCACAAATGCGCTGACGCTCCGAATTAAGCTGCATAAGCTCCTCGGAAACAGTCGTTGCCCTGTCAAAATCGTCCTCACACAGCAGCAGTTCAACCGCTTTACGAGCCTCGCCTATTCTTCCTGCCGCATTCAGCTTTGGCACAACGTAAAACGCAATATCTGTTGATGAAACAGACGCAGTATTGCACTTCGCAGCTTTCATAAGCCTGGTAAGTCCGACATTCTGTTCATTCCGTATATTTTCAAGACCTTTCAGCACTATAAAACGGTTTTCATTCTTCAACGGCACCACATCGCCAATCGTTGCGACTGCCGCAAGATCCGAATACCTGTCGAGGATAAACTCCTCATCACCCTCCAACGCCATACACAGCATAAGTGCAACGCCTGCGCCGCACAGATTTTCAAACGGCGAAGTATCGTCGCGGCGGTGCGGATTAACGCACGCTTCACACGGCGGCAGGCTTTCGGGAGGCTGGTGATGGTCGGTGATTACAAGGGAAATTCCGTTTTCTTTCAGAAACTCCGCTTCCTTGACTGCGCTCACTCCGTTATCCACGGTAATGACAAGCTCCGTTCCTTGGTTTATCAGCTTCTCCAGAGCCTTTATGTTCATACCGTACCCCTCAGTCAGGCGGTCGGGAATGTAATAATCCACGTCCGCTCCCATTGCTTCAAGGTAGCTGTACATAATAGCAGCAGAACATACGCCGTCACAGTCGTAATCGCCGAAAACGGTTATCTTGCGTCCCTCTTCCAGAGCCTCTGATACAGCCGCCACCGCCTTGTCCATATCTTTCAGAAGAAGCGGGTCCGGCAGCTGCGGATAAGCAAGATCGTCAACAGAAGTTATCCCACGCTTTATGAGTATTTCTCCCGCAAGCGGTCCGCACTGCTGCATAAGCTCGTTATCAGCAGCACCGACAGGCGGCAGAACTCTCCATCTTTTGAACATACACCCTCCGTCAGACGGAAAGCTCGGCTGTTTCGCCCAGCAAAGCCTTATTTTCATCAAGCACGGGCTTTACCCACTCTGCGAGGAACTCGTCAACCTGTTCGGGAGCACGTCCCACATACAGTTCGGGTACGAGAACCGACAGAATTTCTTCCTTGGTAACGCAGAAAATCGGGTCGTTTGCGATAAGGTCGACAAGGTTGTTGTCGCCGCCCTCTTTAACACGTCTTGCAGCAATGTGTGAATACTTGCGTATTTCCTCGTGAAGCTCCTGTCTGTCCTTGCCGCTGTTCTTGACAGCTCGCATCATTATATTCTCAGTTGCCATAAACGGCAGCTTTTCCATAAAGCGGCGTCTGATTACTTCGGGGTAAACTTCCATACCCTTTGTAACGTTCATCATAATATTCAGGATAGCGTCCACGGCAAGGAACGCTTCCGCAACGGCAATACGCTTGTTTGCGCTGTCGTCAAGAGTTCTCTCAAACCACTGTGTGCCTGCCGTAAACGCAGGGTTAAGCACGTCGATCATCACATAGCGTGAAAGTGCTGTAATACGCTCGCTGCGCATAGGATTGCGCTTGTACGGCATAGCGGAAGAACCTATCTGCTTGCTCTCAAACGGCTCGGACATTTCTTCAAGGCTCTGAAGAATACGCAGGTCGTTTGAAAACTTCGAGCAGCTCTGTGCAATTCCCGAAAGTGCCGACAAAACCTGAAAATCCACCTTGCGTGAATAAGTCTGACCGCTTACGGGAACGCAGGAAGAAAATCCCATTTCTTCAGCTATCATCTGCTCCAGCTTCTTGATTTTCTCAGAGTCGCCGTCAAACAGCTCCACAAAAGAAGCCTGAGTACCTGTTGTGCCTTTCTGACCAAGCAAAGCGAGATTGTCGATACGGTATTCAACCTCACGCAAATCCATAAGCAGCTCGTTTATCCACAGCGTAGCACGCTTTCCGACAGTAGTCGGCTGTGCAGGCTGCAGGTGAGTATACGCAAGGCACGCAAGCCCCTTGTACTGCTCAGCAAATTCAGCAAGGTTTGCAATCACGTTCACAAGCTTTTTCTTTACAAGCTTCAGAGCGTCACGCATTACGACAACATCGGTGTTGTCGCCCACATAGCACGAAGTCGCACCGAGATGGATAATGCCCTCTGCCTTGGGACACTGCTGACCGTATGCGTAAACGTGCGCCATAACATCGTGACGAACCTCGCGCTCACGCTTTTCGGCAACATCATAATTTATATTTTCGATATTTGCTTCAAGCTCGTCCACCTGCTCCTGAGTAATCGGCAGTCCGAGTTTCATTTCGCCTCTTGCAAGAGCCGTCCACAGTTTTCTCCAAGTGGTGAACTTCTTGTTGGCGGAAAAGATGTACTGCATCTCTTTACTTGCATAGCGAGTGCAGAACGGGCTTTCATAGGAATTATATTTTTCGTTCATAACAAATCTCCTCAAAATAAACTTCTAACCTACATTGTATCACATTCGACGGATTTATACAAGTATTTCGTGAAGTCTTTTTTTGCGTTTGTTAAATCTGCACAAATAACAAATGAAATATCTGTTATTTTTTTGTCACTAAATAATGCGTACCTTCCATAATTTGTAACATAACTGTTCTAACACCTCTGACTTACTCATACAATACGGACAAGTAAAGAATTGGAGGAGAAGTTATGAAAATCAACAAGAAATCAATAAAACTGTCAGTATCTCTTGTAATGTGCTTTCTGATGCTTGCGGTATGCGCAAGAATTACCGAGCATGCTCTGCCCGTTGCCGCTCAGCCGTCCGACAAACCCGTTATAGTCATTGACGCAGGACACGGCGGTCTTGATTCGGGAGCAGTAGGCGTTACAGGCGTTCTTGAAAAGAACATCAATCTTTCCATCGTGCTTGCACTGCGTGACATGTTTGAAATGTCGGGATTTCAGGTTGTGCTGACCCGAAGCGAGGATATCTCCATTCACGACTCCGATGTTACGGGAATACGCAATCAGAAGCTGAGCGATATGGAAAACCGTCTGGAAATCATTCAAAGCTACCCCGACAGCATATTTCTGTGCGTTCACCAGAACAACTTCACCGACCCCGACTATTTCGGAGGACAGATGTTTTATAATAACAACAATCCCGACAACCGCCAGCTTGCGCAGATTATGCAGAACAGGTTTGCAGAACTCCAGCCGGCTAACGACCGTGAAATCAAGCTGTGCGGCGATGAACTGTACTTATTGAAATCCAACACCAATCCCTCGCTTATGATAGAGTGCGGTTTCCTTTCAAATCCCGAAGAAGAAGCCAATCTTTCCACTTGGGAATATCAGCAGAAAGTTGCGTTCACGATTTACGGCGGCGTAATGGAATACCTTGATACTAAAGTCCCGCAGTCCGCGCAGTTTGAATAATATAACAGAGCCGCCCACATCAAGTGGACGGCTTCTTCATTTTCAAATCAAATCCAAAGCACACTGCACTTCCGACAAAGTAGCACAGTATATCGGCAAAATCAAACGTTCCGCCAATGATTACTGCGACAATGCCGCCGAAAAGCTCCGACAATCCCGTCAGCTGAACAAGCTCCACGATAACAGCGAACGCAAACACAACCACGCTCATATACTCAGGCTTTTTCGGGAAAGCCGTCCTTACGGCGCAGTACACGCACACCACCGCCAACACATCGCCCATATACGGACGTATAAATCTGTCACGGACAAACAGCGCAATCAGCACTTCAACAGCCAGAATAACAAATGCCGCTATTCCGAAAACAATCCGCTTTTTCATTTTTCACCGCCTGCGGCAAGCGCTTTGAACGCTCCTGAAAGCGTTGACGCACCTATTATCTTAATACCGTAGCTCTCAGCTTTTGACAATTCCGAAAGCGAATTTCTGGGGACAATACATTTTGTAAATCCCAGTCTTGCGCCCTCGTTTATACGCTCTCTGACCCGTGATACAGAGCGGATTTCACCGCCCAGTCCCACTTCGCCGAACACCATTATATCTTCAGGGATAGCCTTATCGCAAATTCCCGAATACAATGCCGCCGCTACTGCTAAATCCGCAGCAGGCTCGTTTACATAAAGTCCCCCGACAATGTTCACATACACGTCCAATCCCCCAAACGCAAACCCCAGCCGCTTTTCCAATACCGCAAGCAGCATATTGAGCCTGTTGTAATCAAAGCCGTTTGAAACACGTCTTGGATTTGACATAGCCGATTTTGTTACCAGTGCCTGAACCTCCGCAAGGATAGGGCGAGTACCCTCCATCGTGCATATTACCGCACTTCCCGAAACATTCGCCAGCCTGCCCGACAGCATCATTTCCGATGGATTTTCCACTTCGGACAAACCGTCGTCGTCCATACGGAACACGCCGATTTCATTCGTAGAGCCAAATCTGTTCTTTATCGAACGCAGTATCCTGTATGCCATTTGCTTTTCGCCCTCGAAAAACAGCACCGTATCTACGATATGTTCCATTATCTTTGGACCTGCAATGCCGCCCTCCTTGTTGATGTGCGACACGATAAACACGGGGATTTCTTCGGATTTTGCCATTCGCATAAAAGCGTTTGTACACTCACGCACCTGAACTACGCTTCCTGCCGCAGAAGTAAGAGCGGAGGACGTTATCGTCTGAATGGAGTCGATTATTACGATTTCGGGTTTGTTTTCCACCACTGCCTTAACGATAGCCTCGCAGTTGTTGTTTGAGGCAAGGAAGAGGTTTTCCGAAGCCACACCAAGCCGCTCCGCACGCAGCTTTATCTGACGTTCGCTCTCCTCTCCCGAAACGTAAAGTATAGTATGCTCCTCGCCCATATTGCCGCAAATCTGCAAAAGCAGCGTGGATTTTCCAATGCCTGCGTCACCGCCAATAAGCACAAGCGACCCTTTCACCAAACCGCCGCCAAGCACCCTGTCAAGTTCGGAAATCCCAGTAAGATAGCGTGTTTCATCAGAATACTGTATCTCTGAAATGCGGCTGTATTTAAACTCGCCTATCGGTGCAGCCTTTCCTGTAATTGCAGGCGATGGGACGGTTTCTTCAAGAGTATTCCACGCTCCGCAGAACGGACATTTTCCGTTCCACTTCGAGCTTTCACCGCCGCAGTCGGTGCAAATAAAAACTGTCTTTTGTTTTGCCATTTCTGCTCCTTCTGATTACTTGGTCTTACGGACAGTATACACCATTCACGGGATTTTGTCAATACTTAAACGCTTTTTCAGTGCGGTAATCCTTGTACTCTGACGGAAGCGTTTCAATTGCGTTCATCGCCTTTGCACGGGGAATTGAAAAATAAGCAAACTTCGCCTCTTCTTTATTCGTATTTTCGAGCAAACGCACATACCAACTAATTGAAATCTTATAATCCTCAGCCTTACCCGAATTTGCAAGCTCTGCAAGCGGCTCTGCTGCGGAATATCCGAGTTCGTCAAAAGCATATACGTCAAGCTCCGATAATTTTCCGCTTTCGTAAGCAGATATATTATAGCTTGCAATTATTCCGTTCACGTTGCAGAAACACAGCACGAAGAACATCGCCGTAAATCCGACAAACAACGCTCTCCAGAACTTGAAATCCTTTATCTGAAGCACAAACATCATCACGAACGCAACCGCCATCACCAGCATAAACCACGAGGTGTACACCCGAAGCAGCGTCATTCCATATTCGGCGATGTACATTCCCATTTTGAACATAGCCGTTGCGATTATTCCAAGCGACAACGCTGAAATCACCGCTGTGTAAACTCTGATAGCTGTATTTCTTTGTGAAAACGTCTGAATTACCGCAATTACACCGAGATTTATAACCGAAATAGCGCACAGTTCAAAAAAGCCTTTTCTTGCAAATTCAGAATAATCAAGCGTCTGATTTACTGCGTTTACAATATTCACCGCCTGCATTACGATATAAATTACATAGAACAAGCAAATGGGAGTTACCGCAAAATACGAAATAACAGGCGGTATGACTTTAAGCGCCGACGGCTGTCCACTGAAGGCATTTACCGTTCTTTGCGATGATGACAGCGAACCGAAAAGATACATTGCAATCGGCACAGCGAAAAGGATTTCAACCACTGTCACGAACGAAAAACCACTGAAGAAATCAGCCATCTTTTCAGCAACGCTTTCAAACATTGCGTCAGAGCTTGCCAGAAGTACAACGACAACAATTGTAAGCGGAAAAGCTATGATTATTCCAATAGCTGCAAACAAGATATTCTTTGAATGCTTGCCGCTGAACGGCGAAAAAGCGCTTTTTATGCAATCGCCAAACCGCTCGAAAGGGCGTACCATAACCGACAATAAAGCGTCACCGACAAACCGCCCTCCAAAAAGCTCCGCTCCCGAAACTACAATTCCAAGATAGAAAAACAGGACAAACGAGAACACCGCCGCCAGAAAATTTATCAATCTGCTCTCGCAAAACAGCGGAGTAAGACAAAAAACCTCTGCCGCACCCCACACAACAGCCATAAATTTTGTTATCTTAACTTTGCTCTTTATCGCAAACACCGCCTGTGCCGCACCGAACAGCAGCCAGAATATTCCGCCCCATAAGCCGCCTGCATAACTAAATACAAAGTGCGTAAACACAAATCCCAATCCCAGCATACACCATGCAATGGCAGCTTTGTATACAGGAATTTTTTCCACAGGCTTTTCAGTTTGTGGAATTTCGCTTACAGGAGGTATGTTCTGATTTTGTAAAATGTTATCGTTATCCATAGGTCAGTTCTCCTTGTCATCTGAAAATTCAAGAATATCACCGGGTTGGCAGTCAAGCACATCGCACAGCTTGTCAAGCGTTGAAAAACGTATTGCCTTAGCCTTCCCTGTTTTCAATATAGAAAGGTTTGCCGGAGTAATATCAATGGCTTCCGCAAGCTCGTTTGACGAGATTTTCCGCTTTGCCATCATCACATCAAGATTTACAATTATCATGCCGCCACCCCGCTTAAATTGTAAAGTCGTTTTCTTCACGCAGTGCAATTGCTTCTTCAAAGCAGTTCTTCACCACGCGAAGAATAATTCCTAGGAACGCTGCCACAACGACAATCGCAAGCGCAAACGGACGCAGCGTTGAGAAATACAAAAAAATCGCCGAACCCAGAAAGCAGCACCAGGAAATTATTCTGAGATACCCGACATTCTTTTTGATAAATATTTCTCCACGCTGAATATTGAACAGCAGCAAATCCAACGAAATCAAAGCTGTTATCGCAGGCGGCACGCAGCAATAAAGCGTTACAAGCAGCGGCACAAACACGCTGTGAAGTCCTGCTTCAAGTATAACCTTTTCGTCATAGTGTTTTACAAGTGCAGGTGCTGCGATACAGCACAAAACTATCAGCAGGTACATTACCTTTATAATCACCTGCGATAAAATAACGGACTTATTTTTATTCCACATTTCAACTCCTCCTTCTGTTGATAACATTATACTACGTTTAATCTCGTTTGTCAATAGGTTTTTATTGTTTTTCGATATTTTTTTATTTTTTATCAATTTGCTATAATATAATTTCATACATCAAG
This sequence comes from uncultured Ruminococcus sp., assembly GCA_964616605.1. Classification (GTDB taxonomy): domain Bacteria; phylum Bacillota; class Clostridia; order Oscillospirales; family Ruminococcaceae; genus CAG-115. The sequence goes on along the minus strand of CAZTRH010000042.1, from coordinate 4,519 downwards.
CAATGATTTTATGCGTTAAAGTACTTTTGCAGTGCCGGACAGCATATAATCAAGACAAGGATATTTGTTAGAGGTGACGATATGGGGTTAAAACAAAAGCTGATTGAATTTGAGGAACAAAGCGCAAAAAAATGCACCGTAACCTTTACGGTTGACGGCGGACTAAAGAACGGCGCAGAGCTGTGCGTTGAAAACTGCTGCTGCGTAAAAAGCTGCGATGAAAATTTCGTGGTACTGTCGGTATACGGAACGGATATCCGGATATCGGGAACGCCGCTTATACTGGAAAATTTCGGTGCAGGCAGCATTAAAATCAACGGCAAAATCCACTCCCTTACCTTTGAAGAAAACGGAGATATTTAATATGAAAAAGCAAGGCTCAAATACAAACGGTTTTTACCTCGGCAGCGTTGAATTTACAGGATTTGGCGGATATCGTGAAAAAATGCTCTCAGAACTGCTTGAACAGTGCATACCCATAAGAAATGTGGAATTTGACGATATTTCTATAACAGGGGAAGTGTCGCCGTTCGACTATTTCAGAACTGCCGTAATCGCACGAAAAAACGGCGTCAGAATACGCAGCGGCAAACGTCACGGAGCGTATTTTACCATTATGCGTTACAGCCGCAGAGCGGGACTATACGTTGGATTTCTGATATTTGCCTTGATGCTGTCGCTTTGGCGAACGAGAGTTCAGGATATTTCAATTACAGGAGATGTACCCAAATCGCAGGTTTATGAAATTCTTGAGCAATGCGGCATTCAAACGGGAGAGCCTGTTTCAAAGCTGCACCTTTCCGAAGCCGAACACCGCCTTATGCTTAACATAGAAAACTGTGCATGGGCGGACGTTTCCTGCGAGGGATTTCGCGTAAACGTAAATGTACAGAAAGGCACCGAAGCTCCCGAAATCGAAACCACCGCCCCCCGAAACCTCATAGCGTCCCGACCTGCAAAAATCGTATCGCAGACAGTCCGTCACGGCGAGTCGGCAATAGCAAACGGCAGCGGCGTAAACACGGGCGATATACTTGTTTCGGGTCTGGTATCTGACAGCGAACGCCTTTTTGCCGTCAGAGCTGACGCAGAAATCATCGGAGAATGGGAAGAAACGCTTGAATTTTTCGTTCCATACGAGGAAGAAATAAGCGCTGCAAACGGCGAGGTAAAAACCTTCAAATATCTGGTTTTCGGAGATGACGTTTACCCGTTGTTTATCGGGAATGCAGCAGCCGAAAACTCACTTTATTCCGAAGAAACCCGTATAGTTAAATTATTCGGCGAAACCGCACCTTTTAAAATCAAAACTGCCACCTACACCGCCTACACCACGCAGAAAATAACAAGAAGCCCCGAAAACGCAGTTTCAGAGCTTCAAAAGCAGCAGAAAAATTATGAAGAAAACTTCTTCCATGACTATAAAATCGTAAAATGCGAAGAAAAATATTTTCCGCAAGACGACGGTGTATGGCTGATCCTTGAATACACGCTGCAAGGAGATATTGCAAAACCGTCCGAATTTGAGTTTGACAGTCCACAGATCAATCAATATTCTGAAAATCGGTCAGATCAACCCGAAAGCTGAGCAATTTTCGCTTGAATGCGCTTGTATTCGGGCGAAATCAGTGTTGCGCCTTTCTGCTTGAGATACACCTCAGCATACAGCTTGTTAAAAAACACCTTTCCACCGAAAAACCGCTCCATTCTGCGGATCTGCGCATAGGAATACACACTTTGCAAAAACAGGATTTTCTCACGTTCAGTTGTGTTCTGCTCCAGCTGCCCCATCATCAGAAAATCGAACATCGTCATCAGCACCATTTTCACATCATCAGGTTTATACCTTCCGTTTGTTATCTCATCACACAAAGCCAGAGCGTCCTCGATGTGTGCGTTATCCTTTGCACGCAGCCATACCGTCCTGTCGTAGACATACAAAGCACGGCACAGCCGCTCACGCGCGCCGCTGTCGCAATGCGAACGGATAACAACAAGCATTCCATAGCGCATAGCTTTTGATGGCTCTTTCGGGCAGTTTCCTACGGCAAAGCTTGTTGTTTCGTGGTCGAGCCTTGCAGCGTCGGTATATGGTGCATATTCAATATTCAGACAATGCGCAAGTATTTCAGCGGCAGTCTGCGAAAGCGTTGGAAAAGAATTTGTCACTTTCTCAAAAAATCCCGTTGTATACGAAGCGGAAACATACCTGCCGCCCTTGGAAAAGAACTTTTTCATCGTATTAAGAACGTATTCCAGACCCATTCCCACCATATTCCACTGTTCCTGCGAATGAATATTCTCAATACATTCCGTAAGGTAGCGTTCCCAGTTCTCCGTGTCCTTCAGCCGCAGAATACCCGAAACCATAAGACCGCAGCGGCTTTCAAAGTCCTCAGGCAGCCAGTCAAGCGCCCTTGAAAACGCCTTGAACGCCTCTACAAAATCCCATTTTCCAAGAAGTTCTGCGCCCTTGTCGCACTCCTCACGGCATTCGGCATAACCGTATTTTTCTTCCGGCAACGGCTCTTCTTCAATAATCTGCGATACCTGTTGTTCGGGAACAAAGCTCTCCGTAACAGACGCTTTCAGTCCCTCCAGCAGTCCTTCTCTCGCCTCGGAATACAGAATATGCATTCCGCAGTAACAGCAAAAGCCGCTTTCCAGCTCGCTGTCAAGCATTATCATACGTTCGCACATTGTGCATACGCAGTATTCAAGCATCAAACCACCGCTTTCAATAATGATTTGCCCCGTCTTTAACGCAGCTTACTAAAATTTCTCGCAGATCAGCCCGCAATCATAAACCGGTTTTAATCTATCCGCCAGTCAATAGGCGCAATGCCGTTAGCCGTCAGAAATTCGTTGGCTTTTACAAAATGTCCACAGCCAAAAAAGCCGTTGTACGCAGACAGCGGACTTGGATGAGCGCACTGCAGCACCAAGTGCCGAGGATTAGTAATAAACTTTGCTTTTGCACGGGCATTGCCGCCCCACAGCAAAAAGACAATCGGCGTTTCACGCTCGTTCAGCAGCTCTATAATCCTGTCGGTAAGTATTTCCCAACCGTGACCGCGGTGAGAATTTGCCGCGCCCTCCCGCACAGTAAGCGCAGTGTTAAGCAGCAATATGCCGTTCTTCGCCCATTGCGTAAGTTCTCCATGCTGTGGAATGGGAAGTCCCAGTTCAGAATTTATCTCCTTGAAGATATTCACAAGCGATGGCGGAGGCGGAGTACCCTTTTTCACCGAAAAACACAACCCGTGCGCCTGACCCATACCGTGATAAGGGTCCTGACCCAGAATAACAGCCTTGACATCGCTGTAAGATGTATAACGCAAAGCATTGAATATGTCATTCATCGGTGGAAAAATATTCCGTGTGTTATATTCCGAAATAAGAAACTGCCGCAGTTCCTTATAATAATCCTTCTCAAACTCATCGGCAAGGAGAGAGTCCCACTCGTTTCCGATATTTACCATCTAAAAACCTCCTTTCCGATTGAACGGCACTAATTACTTATTAAGCCTTTTTTTCGTCTTGTTATCCTTGATATTCACTTGCTTTGTACGCTTTTGCTTTACGGAGAAGCCAACAGAGCCTATCTTCTTGCCGAGAGCAAAGTAGGTGCCGTGAGCATACGCAAGCAGTCCCGCTTTCTCGATTTTAAGCGCACCATTTTCATCAAGCAGGCTCTCGTCAACGTTCACAGCCACTATATCGGCAATAAACATATCGTGCGAGCCTTGCGGAATAATATCGCACACCTTGCATTCAAGAGTAATCTTGCTCTCGCCTATCTGCGGAGCAGAGATTTTTTCACACGGCAGCGCAGTCAGATGGCGCTTTGCAAACTTATCCTCGCTGCGTCCCGATTTTACGCCGCAATAATCCAGAGTGCGGACAAGCTCGGACGGCATCATATTAACAGCAAACTCGCCCGAATTTTTTATTATCTCATAAGAGTTGCGTTCGGGTCGAACAGAAATATACATTCTCGGTGGATTTGAGCTTATAACACCCGTCCACGACACAGTCATTGCCGTTGGCTTTTCTACGTTACCGCAGGATACCATTACCGCAGGGACAGGTGCCAGCATCACTCCGCCCTTCCATGAAATCTTACTCATCAGAAATTACCACCATTCCAGCCCCAGTTTTCCACAGGACTATATTTTACATAAATCTTATCAGACGGTACACCCAGCACATCTCCCAGAATACCGCAGATTTCACCTGTCATCTTGTCGCACGCAGCAGCGCTTGCACTGCCGAATAGCGATACTTCGACAAAAGCGATTTTCTCGCTCTTTTCACCCTTGAAGTACAGCGAACAGCAAGGCTCAAATCCGACCATCAGCCACGATTCCGACTTTCCAAGCACACTTACTGCACTTCCAAGCGCAGCTTTAATCTTTTCTTCCTGCTCAGCGGAAATTTCAGCTGAGTACTTTGTGTTTATAAAAGGCATAACAATTCCTCCATACGAATATTAAAAGTCTGATACAAACATTGTACC
>CAZTRH010000041.1:0-17351 GCA_964616605.1 uncultured Ruminococcus sp. | reverse complement strand
TCTCTCATTAAACGATCTGTAATGAAAAGAATAATTCCCTGCTCTGCCGAATTTCTGCAAAACGCCCCATTAAGCTTTTCTGGTACTGCACCGAGTTCTCTCATCAACCGATAACCATTCTCTGACGAAAAAATCTCTCCCGAAAAATAACATTTACAGCAATCGGAAATTGTAGTAAGCAAAGCGTTTGATTTGGCTTTATCCGACTGAAAAACCCGTACATCGTTCTGAGAAATAAAGAAATCTTCTCCGATTGCAAACAAATCCCGATCCGTCATTATACCATCGCTGTCGATTATCCCTTTGTCAAGCATAACCGATATTGAAGCTGCAGCACCGCACGGCGAAACTCCAACGCTGTTACAGTCGCCTATGACTTCATACACAAGCGTGCCATCACTTTCGGTTCTTATATTGTCTATAGAGCCATCTTCGCAGGGCATTCCGCTCTCATAACCCGAACCATCAAACGCACCCATGAGCGTAAGAGCAGCGCACCGCACTACACCGTTTTTGATTTCAGCGACGCAAAGTGTTTTTCCGAAATCTGCAGCAATACATTCGTTTTCGGGCAAAGTCAGAAGCGTTGCCGTAAATCTTCCACCTATCGCCGCAGAAATAAAAGGCACATAATACATATCAATTTCAGGGTTAAGGAACAAATCTGTTGGCGTCAACGCGTTTTCCAAAAACATGGAAATCGTATATGAAGCTGCAATACCAATACAGCTTATAAAACTGCTTGATAAATTAAATTCACGCATAGAATGAGTTACAAGTTTTATAACAATATCTTTTACCGTATCAGCCTTAATTTCAATGCCAAATATCGCAGCTCTTGCATATCGCCTTTCCAGCTCAATATCGTAATAAACGCAGGTAATCTCACAATCGGATATATCTATTGCAATTACTGCCCTGCCACTGCATTCCGTTTTCAATTTAGTAAATGTAATTTTATTCAATTCAGCCAAAATCTTCCTCACCCTGTTTCATAACTTATATAAAATATTTTACCATATTAACATATATTTGTCAAGTTATCGATATAAAAGCTCTTGAAAAAAAAGTAAACGTATGATATAATTATAAAGTATGATTAAATATTTTCCGAAACGAGGAGTTAAAGTGAAACTGAATATTGTTCTTGTGGAACCGCAAATTCCGCAAAACACCGGAAACATTGCCCGAACCTGCGCTGTTACCGGTGCCGCACTACATATCGTTAAACCGATGGGCTTTACCCCGACAGATAAACATCTTAAGAGAGCAGGTTTAGATTACTGGCATTATCTGGATATTTCGTATTACGAAAATCTGGATGATTTTCTTTGTAAGGTTGACAGTGATGCGTGCTTTTTCTTCTCTACTAAAGCTGTTAATCGCTACACTGATGTGAGTTATCCCGATGACTGTTATATCGTATTTGGACGTGAAGATAAGGGACTGCCCGAAAAACTTCTTGTTAAACACAAGCAAACTTGTGTTAGGATACCGATGATGCCGACGCTTCGCAGTCTTAATCTTTCGAACAGCGTTGCAATAGCGGCATACGAGATACTAAGGCAATGGGATTTTCCCGAACTTCAAAACAATGGCTCTTTGACAGAATACGACTGGACACAAGCATAATTTTTTTCGACAGAAAGGATTTTCAAAATGAACGAAAACGTAAGAATCATAACTGACAGCGGCTGCGATATCTCATTCGAAGCAGAAAAGGAATGGGCAAAATATCTTGTGATAATGCCATTTGCTGTAACCATTAACAACGAAACCAAATTGGACAGAGTCGACATTAAGCCCGATGAGTTTTACCAAATACTCAAAGAAAACGAAGAAATCCCAAAGCACTCGCAAATCACTCAGATACAGTTCGAGGATAAATACCGTGAACTTTACAATGAAGGTGTACGAGAAATAATTGTTGACGTTATAAATTCAGCAGGCTCGCAGACTTTCGCTCAGGCAAAAATAGCTGCGTCAAATGTTGCCGATGATCTTCCCGACCTTAAGATATACGTTGTCGATGGCAGAAATTACACACTCTGTTACGGATACCCTGTTATCGAAGCCTGCAAAAAACTTGCCGAGGGCAAATCACCTGCAAGTATAGTAGATTATCTTGAGGATTGGGCTAGACATACAGAAGCTTTTATTGTAGGATTTGACCTGCGACATATGAGAAAATCAGGCAGAATTTCTGCCGCTGCTTCTTTCCTTGGCGGACTTATGGGGCTTAAGCCACTTATCATTCTTTACGATGGCATTACCGAAGTTCTGAAAAAAGCACGCGGCGAAAAAGCCGTTATGGACGCAGCAGTTCAGACTATTTCTGAACGCATGATTCCTAAAACACCATATTGTATTGTTACAACAACACGTCCCGATCTTGAAAAAGAGTTTATAGAAAAAATGACAAAGAAAATCGGCTACCCACCTACCCTTGTTGAGAAATGTGGCGTTGTTGTAAGCTGCAATGCAGGTCCCGATTTTATCGGTGTGATCATCAGAGGACAGGAACGAGATTAAAAGGAGCGTTATCTTGAACGGAATGATTGAATACATCACCGACGTGTTTCAGAATTTCACGAGAATTATTCTATCAATTGATTTTTTCGATGTGTTGGATATACTCATTCTGACATTCTTGGTGTATTACGTTATTAAGCTTATGCGTGACACACGCGCAATGCAGCTTATAAAGGGCATTATTTTTATCATAATTATCTTCATACTGGTTCAGATATTTGAGCTAAAAGCAATGGGATTTATTATGGAAAACTTCCTGCAAGTTGGAATTATTGCCATTATTATTGTGTTCCAGCCGGAACTCAGAAGGATGCTGGAAAAAGTCGGAAGAACCCGTGTAGGCACATTCACTCAATCAACAGATAAAATGCCTGGTGGAGCGTCTGCCAGAGATAATGCTATAAATGGAATTGCGGAAGCTTGCTCCAGACTTCACGACAGTAAGACAGGAGCATTGATAGTTATAGAACGAGAAACAAAACTCGGCGATATTATAGAAAAGGAAACTACAAGCGTTATCAATGCCGAATGTGAACCCGAATTGTTCTGCAACCTGTTTTATAACAAAGCGCCACTTCATGACGGAGCTGTTATAATCCGTGATAACAGAATTTATGCTGCCGGGTGTTTTCTGCCTAATACACAAAAGGACCAGTATCTTTCAACAGATCTTGGTTCACGTCACAGAGCAGCCGTCGGAATGAGTGAAAACTCCGATGCACTTGTCATTGTTGTATCAGAAGAAACAGGTACAATTTCCGTTGCAAAAGACGGACAACTTACCAGAGATCTCAGTCGTGACGCACTGGTGAATATTCTTAAATCACTTATGCCGGGTGCAGGAGCAGAAAAACGCAAAAAGAAATCCCGTGCAAAGGCTTAAAATCAGATTGGAGCAATCATGAAAAACATCATTCTGAATTTTCTAAACGATATCAAACGTAATTATAAAACCCTCATATTAGGTTTCTTTCTTGCGTTTGTTTTCTGGATTTTTGTTTCTATACAGGTATTCCCTACAATTGAAGACAGTATTTCAGGAATAGCAATAGAAGCACCAATCACAGACTATATGGCACAAAATAACCTTCAAGTCATAAGCGATATAAACGAAACAGTGAATATAGTTATTGAAGGCAAGCGGTATGATATAAGCGACCTTAAATCCTCAGATTTTTTCGCAGCAGCAGATCTTTCCTCAATACGTTCAGCAGGCTCTTACACTCTGCCGCTTAATGTAACAGCAAAAACTGACCGTGAATACAGCCTTGTAACTGTTGAACCCAAAATGATAACCATTACCGTTGATGAGATCATTACAAAAGAACTTACCGTAATGCCAACTGCTCCTGATATTAGTCTTGGAGAAAATTATTACGCAGGCGAACTTGTAGCTTCACCTGAAAAAATAAGTGTAACAGGTTCGGCAAGCATTGTAAACAGCATCACGAAAGTTGAAGCAAGAAGTACTTATCACGGAGAAATGACAGAATCCAACAGAACTAACAGCGACTTGTATCTTTACAATTCAAGTGGTTCTAAAATTTCTTCTGATGAACTTACTTTGTCACCTGAACAGGTTGCGGTTGAAATTCCTATTTACAAACAAAAGGAACTTCCTCTTAAAATATCTATTACCAATTATCCAAGTAATTTTGATATTGAGAGCCTTGTATACGAAATTCAGCCGAAAACTCTTACGATTGCTGCCCCCGATGATACGATAGACGCTTTATCTATGCTTGATATAGGCGCAATTGATATAAGCGACATTCAGTTAAATAAAAATACTCTTATCCCAATTGTACTGCCTGATGGATATAAGAATCTTTCGGGAAATAACAATGCTCTTATTGAATGGAAATTCGATAATTACGGAAGCCTTGATTTCAGAGTCAACCGAAACAACATTACAATCACCAACGCTCCTGAAAATTATGATGTTTCGTTGATAACAAATCAGCTCACATTCACTGTAATGGGACCGTCCAACAAGCTTTCTGAACTTACTTCAAGCGACTTTACCGTAAATGTAAATCTGCTTGGCGTAACTCTGCGTGAAGGAACACAGGACGTTACTGTATCTGTATCAATAAAAGGAGCAAGCCAGAACTGCTGGGTATCGGGAACTTATAAAGCAACCATCAACGCAGTATCTGATTTAACTTAATTATGGCAATTATAGTTTCACAGATAAAAACCACCCTTGAAGAACCTAAGGAGCACGCCGTTAAAAAGGCGTGTTCCATTCTCAAGCTGACAGACGGAGAAATAAAAACTGCCCGACTTCATAAGTCATCTGTTGACGCAAGGCACGATATATGCTTTGTAAATTCAGTGTATATAGAATTGTGTTCTCCATCAAGAGAAAAAACATTGTCGGAAAAGTATCCGAATGTAAGATTATATACTAATCAAGGATTTTCTGTTAATTTTGGTTCTGAAAAGCCTGATGGCGACATAATTATAGCGGGATTCGGACCTGCAGGTATGTTCTGTGCGCTTACGTTGTGCGAATTTGGTTATAAGCCGATTGTTCTTGAACGAGGAGCGTCAATGGACGAACGAATAGCAGCGGTTGAAAACTACTGGAGCAACGGAGTAATCGACCCCGGCACAAATGTTCAATTCGGTGAAGGTGGTGCAGGAACATTTTCTGACGGAAAACTCACTACACGAATTAACGACCCATTGTGTACAAGAGTACTTGAAAAATTCTGTGAATTTGGCGCACCTGACGAGATATTAACTAAGGCAAAACCTCATATAGGCACTGATTTGCTTCGTGGAATTGTAAAAAAACTTCGCAGCAGAATTATTGAACTTGGCGGCACAGTCCGTTTTTTATCACCCCTTGAAGAAATTGACTTTGTAAATGGAAATATTAACAGCGTTTCTGTAAGAGGAACAGATATTAAATGCGCTGCACTTGTTCTCGCAATCGGTCATTCAGCACACGACACTTTTGAAATGCTGCAGAAAAATGGAATAACGCTTGATCCAAAGCCATTTTCAGTTGGTGCAAGAATAGAACATCTGCAAGCCGATATAGACAAAGCACTTTACGGAAAATATGCAGGTCACCCGAACCTTCCGCCTGCGGAATACGCTCTTTCATATCGTGACAACGCAAAAGACCGTGCAGTTTACACATTCTGTATGTGTCCGGGAGGATTTGTTGTCGCATCAGCGAGCGGCAATGGCAGCATAGTAACTAACGGAATGAGTAATTTCGACCGTGCAGGCACTAATGCTAATAGTGCAGTGTTGGTATCGGTTTCGCCATCTGATTTCGGCAATTCCCCGTTAAGCGGTGTTGATTTTATAAAAAATCTCGAATTTAAAGCTTATGAAATGGGTGCTGTAAAAGGAAGAAACGGCTCAGCGCCTGCAATGCTTACCCGTGAATTTATAGGTGGTACGTCTGACTTTTCTCTCGGTAAAGTGACACCTACTTACTCACTCGGAATTGAACATGCAAATCTGAAATCGCTGTTCCCCGATTATATAAACGAGTTTTTATCGCTTGGAATAAAGCGTTTTGAGCATCAGATAAAAGGTTTTTCAGACAACGACAGTATTCTGACAGCAATTGAAACGCGCTCCTCATCACCCGTCAGAATACCTCGCAGAGAAACTCATACAGCTTTGTGTTGCAATAATCTTTACCCATGCGGTGAAGGAGCAGGTTATGCAGGCGGCATAATGTCGGCAGCCGTTGACGGAATAAAGACAGCTGTAAAAATAATGGAAAGGTTTTCAGTTTAATTTTCGGCAAATTTTGCAAAAGGACTTGAATTTCAAGTTTAATTCTGTTATAATGTGTAAGGGTGATTTCTAATGAAAAATTTTAATAATCTGATTGACTTGAATGACTATACTGTTCCGCAGTGGAATGAGATTATAGCACTCGGTGAAAAAATCAAAAGCAACCCTGAACAGTATTCGGATCGCTGTAAAGGAAAGATTATGGCAACCTTGTTCTATGAGCCGTCAACTCGAACACAGATGAGTTTTCAGGCAGCTATGATACGACTTGGCGGAAACATAATAGGTTTTGATAATCCGAGTAATTCTTCTGTTGCAAAAGGCGAGAATTTAAAAGACACTATCAAGATTGTAAGCACATATTCCGATATTCTTGTAATGCGTCATTCTCTTGAGGGATCTGCCAAAGCAGCTGCTTTGTGTGCTGATTGTCACATTATAAACGCCGGAGATGGCGGACACCTTCACCCGACACAAACTCTCACAGATTTGCTGACATTAAAGTGCGAAATTGGAAGATTGGACAATCTTACAGTTGGTCTGTGTGGGGATTTGAAAAACGGAAGAACAGTTCACTCTCTTGTAAAAGCTCTTTCATGCTATCCAAATAACAAGTTTGTGCTGATATCCACACCTGATCTTGCTCTTCCCTCCTACATTAAAGATGTAATTCAGGCACATGGAAGCAGCTTTACCGAAGTTGCGACAATTGATGAAGCAATACGGGATCTTGATATGCTTTATATGACTCGAATACAGCGTGAACGTTTCAGCAGTTTCGAGGAATACGAGAAACAAAAAGACGTTTACCGCCTTACAAAAGCAAAGATGCAGTACGCTTCGGAAAAAATGATTGTTATGCACCCACTCCCCAGAGTAAACGAAATCGATGTTGCGGTTGACGATGACCCAAGAGCTGCATATTTTCGTCAAGCGTGCAACGGTATGTATGTGAGAATGGCTCTTATTCTGTACACTATGACGCATGAGCCAAAAATGAAACCGCTTTTGACCGGTGAAATACATAATGATGTTGTGTGTACCAATCCCAAGTGCATTACTCACACTGAAGAATATCTACCCCACAGCTTCATAAATCGTGGTGATATTCTCACCTGCGAATACTGTGATGAAAGAATTTTGCTTTAAATCATAAACAGTAAAATCCCTGCCAGAAACTGACAGGGATTTATTGTTGTATTCAGAAAAGAGAATTGCTGTTATCAGAAACCGATTTATTAATAATTTCAATATCACAGCAAATGTAATATAAAACAGGATTTGAAAGGAATATTATAATCCATTCGGAAAACGTCGTTTTATTCTTAAAATAGACAGCCCCAAAAACCAATGATATAATAAGCAAAATATACTCGAACATAGGAACGTCATCTATAAATTCCCTGACCACTGCAATAACAAAAATCACACTAATTAAAATCAACAGTCTAGGTAAAAAATACCTTCCCGTTTCAATCCCAAGCGTTATGGTTAGTACAGTGCAAAGTATTCCACCGATTACGACGGCTGATATGTAAACTATCTCCGACAATCCGAAAAACCGATAATCAAACACAAAATTATAAAAAAAATTCAATGCAAGATTAAACAACCCCCATATAGTTGTCATAATCGGAAATATAAGTGAAATTAGTAATTGTCGTCTTGAAAGTTTTTTCATACTATCTCCCAAATAAATGTTGCGCAATCCTGCGAATTTATATCATCAGGAGTAAATTCAGGAACAGCAACAGCAGCCATCATTCTCGGTTCACTCGCAATAGCATAATTGCTGCGTGATACAACGTTTATATCCGTCCAATCATAGTTGATTGATAGCAATTCACCTAGTTTTTTACCCGATGCTTCACAAAGTACTTCGGCTTTATAGCGTGCGTTTTTCGTTGCAGATATAAGAAGTTCTTCCGCAACTTTCTGTGGTTCTTTTACAGTAAAATCAATGGAGAAAGAAGCGTCAGCACCGCTGTTTGCAATTGCTGTAAGAGTTTCAGATAGTTTCTTCTGAGTAAAACCGAACGAAAGTTTCAGATCATATTCACTGGAATAATGTGAGAATTGCTGAGTGTAATTCCCCATCTTCTGAACATTCTTATAAACGCTGCGAGCCGAGAAATCAGCGGTTTTTAAATCATCATCTGAAAAACCGACTCTATTTATTGCATCTTTCAGCTTCTCAATTTTATCGTTTGCCTTGTTGATAGTTTTAACATAATCGGGATCTTCACCTAAAACATGAAGTGAAATAACAACGTAATCGGGTTTTACACAAGCTGTACCAACACCCTTTACAGTAATTATTCTGTCAGCCATTCTGTTATCCTTTCTTAATTAAAGATAAAGGCAAGAGTATCACCCTTGCCTTTATTATTTGATTTAAAATCAGCCAAGTACCGAGAGCAGAACACCTGCCGCAACAGCAGAACCGATAACGCCTGCAACGTTCGGACCCATTGCATGCATGAGCAGGAAGTTAGAAGGATTAGTCTGCTGACCAACCTTCTGTGATACTCTCGCTGCCATAGGAACCGCAGAAACACCTGCTGAACCGATAAGAGGATTGATCTTTCCACGGGAAAGAACGTACATAAGTTTTCCAAGAAGAACACCGCAAGCTGTACCGATACTGAAAGCGATAAGACCCAACGCAATGATAAACAATGTCTTAACGCTGAGGAAGTTCTCTGCAACTGCAGTAGCACCAACAGTTGTTCCAAGGAAGATTGTAATAATGTTCATCAGTTCGTTCTGAGCAGTCTTTACGAGTCTGTCGCAAACTCCCGATTCCTTCATAAGGTTACCAAGCATGAGCATACCAACAAGTGAACCTGCATCGGGTACAATGAGAGTTACAATAACAGTAACGATAATCGGGAATACAACCTTTTCTACCTTTGAAACCTGACGGAGCTGACCCATCTTTACCGAACGCTCCTTTTCGGTTGTAAGCAACTTCATAATCGGCGGCTGAATTACAGGAACAAGCGCCATGTAAGAATATGCAGCAACCGCAATAGAACCCAGAAGATGAGGAGCAAGTCTTGAAGTAAGGAAGATTGCCGTAGGACCGTCAGCACCACCGATAATAGCGATAGAAGCAGCTTCCTTAAGTGTAAAGTCAGCTACACCAGTGAGGTTAAGCAAACATGCGCCAAGGAAAGTAAAGAAAATACCACTCTGCGCAGCAGCACCAAGCAGGAAGCTCTTCGGACTTGCGATCAGCGGACCGAAGTCAGTCATAGATCCAATGCCAAGGAAGATAAGCGGAGGATAAATACCAAGCTTAACGCCAAGATAAAGCATATCCAACAGACCGCCATCATGAAGCACTCTGCCGTAATCAAGACTCGTTTCTTTCACGAAATTGACCGTAATTTGCCCTGCTTGCTCGATGTATTCGGGAGCAAAATAAGGGTTCGTTGACGGATTCCACAAGTCTGCATGATAGAGTCCTGCGAAAGGCAGGTTTGTAAGCAGCATACCAAAAGCAATCGGAAGCATAAGCAACGGCTCATACTCTTTTACAATTGCCAGATAAAACAACACAAACGACAGAAGTATCATAATGACACTCTGAATTGTCAATCCTGTGAAACCTGAACTAGTGGCAAGTCCCTTCAGGGTATCTACAAATATTTCCATATGTCAATATGCTCCCTTCTCAGAACTGACGCATATTGGAAGTAATGCCAGCCATACTCCAAGCGGAGCGACCTCTGTCATCACTCTTGCGTCTGATATTCTTGATTGTGTAAGATGTACCCTCTTCTTCAGCAAAAGCTGCAATTGCTGCACTGATAACGGCAACGATTTCTTCATCGTCATCTTCATCAGCAACAACCGATTCCTCTGCTATCGGAGCAGATACAACCGCCTTTTCTTTAGCAGCAGTTTCGGCAGCTTTCTTTGCAGCCTTCTTCTTATCAATTGATGAGAAAATTGCACCAAGTCCATAGAAGAACGCAATAAGAAGTCCGAGGATAGCGAACACAACTATCAAACCCGTAATAGTAAGTATTCCGACAGAACTCCAGTAATCGGGGTCAGCAAGCTGCTGTTGTGCGACCGTTAATTCATCAGTCGCAACATAATTCTGCATTCTGTCGATGACACCGCCCTCGCTGCTTTCGGCAAGCATACTAAGCATAATGTTCATACAATGTCTCCTTTTTTACTCATTTTGCAATGAGTTTAATAAGTAATCCAATATACGATAATATTATACAATATTTTCACGAATAATTCAATAAAATATTTCAAATTTTACGAAAAACTGATTAACAAATTTTTATCAAATATTTTGTTGATTTTCAACAAACCATCATATATATTCAATAAAAACCACCGTCAACACCTAAGACTTGCCCTGTAATAAAAGAATTTTCAGCAATTGCCTTCACAGCCCTTGCAACTTCAGCGGGCTTTCCAAGTCTGCCAACAGGCGTATCATAGCAAAGCTGTTTTAAGTCCTCATCTGATAACATATCGTTATTCATGGGACTGTCAATCACGCCGGGCGCTATTGCGTTTACCATTATCCCGGACGGAGCAAGCTCTTTTGCAAGTGCTTTCGTAAAACCTATCACACCAGCTTTTGCAGCAGAATACGCCACCTCACAAGACGCACCATGCACTCCCCACACAGATGAGATATTTACTATGGCGCCCTTTTTCCTTGAAAGCATAACTTCAGCAGTTGCTTTGGTTACACGGAAGCAGCCGTTAAGGTCGCAATCAATAATTTTTAGCCAGTCATCTTCATTTGTATCAAGAAAAGGCTTTATCAGCGCAATACCCGCATTATTCACAAGAATATCTATTCTCCTGAACTCATCATACACATGTTTTATCGCTGCTTTCACAGATTCGCTTTCAGAAATATCCATTTTTACAGCTGAAACATGATACTTTTTTTCAAGTTCAGCTGCCTTTTCTTCTGCTGAATTGTATGTGAATACAACATCATCGGTTTTAGAAAATTCTTCAACCAGTGCTTCACCGATTGCGCCCGTGCCTCCGGTTATCAGAACAACGCTCATCAGTTCACCGCCACAGCAATCTCGCTGTCTGCCGCTGTTATATTAACAGCATTGAGATTTTTTTCGCTGTTTTCAATCAGCAATTCAGCAAGTTTATCCTCAATATCCGTGCGTATAACATGACGGATATCTCTTCCGCCGAATTTTCCGCCAAATGCTTTCTTTGCAATTGCCTTATACACATCATCAGAGATATTAAGCGACAATTTTTTCTCCTCAAGCGGTGATTCAAGCTCCTTAAGATTGAGTTTTGCAATTTCTGCATAATTTTCTTCAGTCAGCGGTTTAAATACAACGACTTCATCAACACGGGCAAGAAACTCGGGACGCAGGAAATCACGCAATCCCTTCATTGCACGTTCCTTCGTAACTTCGTTTTCAGACTTTGAAAAACCTATTCCGTTCATTCCCGTTGATGAACCTGCATTTGAAGTCATTGCAATAATTGTGTTCTCAAAACTTACGTTACGACCGTGTGAATCAGTGATTTTTCCCTCGTCCAGAATTTGCAGAAGGATATTCATTACATCGGGGTGAGCTTTTTCGATCTCATCAAACAGAATTACAGAATATGGTTTTCTGCGAACACGCTCTGTAAGCTGACCTGCTTCGTCATAACCTACATATCCTGGTGGCGAACCTATTATTTTCGATACGCTGTGCTTTTCCATAAATTCCGACATATCAAGACGAATAAGTGGGTCAACAGTATCAAACATCTCGCTGGCTAGAACCTTTACAAGTTCAGTCTTACCAACACCGGTAGGTCCAACAAAGATAAATGACGCAGGTCTGCGGCGATTTGACAGCTGAACTCTTGAACGTTTGATTGCCTTAGCTACAAGTTCGCAGGCTTCGTCCTGTCCGATAATCTTTTCCTTAAGGTGACTATCAAGTACCGCCATACGCTTGAATTCAGTTTCTTGAATTTTGCTTGCAGGAATACCAGTCCACAATTCTATTACCTTAGACAAATCCTCAAGCGTTACCTGAACGCTCTCTGCCTTTTCTTTAAGACTATCCATTCCTGCTTCGCTTTGTGCAATTGTTGTTTTTAGCTCTGCAAGACGTTCGTAATCAATGTTGGAGTCCTCAGCAAGCGCACTTTCTTCCTGCTTCACCTTAAGAAGGTCTTTCTTTGCTTTTTCATAAGCAGTTATAGACTCATTTCCAAGTGACGCACAAGCGCATGCCTCGTCAAGCAAATCAATTGCTTTGTCGGGGAGAAATCTGTCATTGATATAGCGTTCTGATAAAACAGCACACATTTTAACGACATCTTTCGAAACATGAACCTTATGATGTTCCTCATAATATTCCTTTATCCCGTCAAGCAGCTCAATTGTATCTGATATGGTAGGCTCATTTACAGTGACAGGCTGAAATCTTCTCTCAAGTGCGCTGTCCTTTTCTATATGCTTGCGATATTCAGCAAATGTAGTTGCACCAATAACCTGAAGCTCGCCTCTGGAAAGCGCAGGTTTAAAAATATTCGCAGCGTTCATTGAACCGTCCGAGTCACCGCCTGTTCCAACAAGGTTATGCAGCTCGTCTATAAACAGCATTACATTGCCTGCGTTCTTCACCTCGTCTATAAGGCTCTTTACACGGCTTTCAAACTGTCCGCGGAATTGCGTTCCCGCAACAAGAGCAGTAAGATCAAGCAGATACAATTCCTTGCCCTGAAGTCTGAAAGGAACATCATCACTTGCAAGTTTCAAAGCTATTCCCTCGGCGATAGCGGTTTTACCGACACCCGGTTCACCGATAAGGCAGGGATTGTTCTTTGTTCTGCGTGAAAGAATTTGAATTACACGGGAAATTTCTTTTTCACGTCCGATTATTCTATCAATTTTTCCGTCTTTAGCCTTACGGGTGAGGTTGGTGCAGTAGGTTTCAAGGCATTTGCGCTTTTTATCGGTTTTATCAGACTTTTTACGGGACTTTTTCTCAGATGTATCTTCTGATTTTTCGTCCTTCTTGCTGTCGGAGTCTGAACCTCCGAAAAGATTTCTTAAGAAATTCGGCATTGTGCCGGCTCCTCCACGTTCAAAGAGGCTGTCCTCTTCAAAATCAGAGGACTCGTCGTCATCTTCATCACTTTCATCAGACTTGAACGTCATTCCAAGCATATCATCACCCAGAATACCTTCCTCGCCGAATATCGATTCGCAAGCATTGTCGAAATCTTCTTCGGATATTCCCATCTGCTGCAAATATTCATTCACCTGCGGCAGTCCCAGTTCTTTCGCACAGCTAAGGCATAACCCTTCGCTCTTTCGCTCAGAACCACTCATTGTTGAAACAAACATAACTGCAGGACGCTTCTTGCATCTTGAACACATCATCATAATAATCAACCCACTTTCTATGTAGTTATGTCAGAAAATTCAAAAAGTCAAAACTATAAATTCTCTTAAAAATATAAGTGTTTGCGATTGTTTCATCGTTAAACATTATAACATTTCCATCAAGCAGACAAACTGCAAGCCTTGTCAGCAAGCAAAGTACAAAAACAATGAGAACACCTTCAAGTGCGCCGGCAGCTCCTCCCAAGAGGGAATTGATATCACCAATAACGGGTATCTTTTTGATAATGCCTGATGCTGATGCAATAAGTTTCATAATAATAAGCACTATCGCAAAAATTATCACAAAAGCAACCGATCTGAACACCAGAATGCAGCTTGGCTGAACGAAATTCTGCATAACCGTATCAGCAAGCGAAGCCCTTGTATCAAGCATTCCAAGAACAAATTTTCTCGCATACGAAACAGTAATGCTTTCTGTAAGCGAAGCAGCCTGCCCAACGGGAACATAGTTATTTACTATGTTCCAGAACGTATTAAAATCACCCAATGCCCCTTTTTCAATCAGTTTTACGGAAATAAACTGCGAAACTACAAGTTTTCCTAGTCCATACTGTTCAACTTCACTTTTAGAAAAATCAGCATTTCGGATATTAACTTCACTTAAATCAAAATCTTCTTCCAGACCCAACAAAGTATAATCATCACTATCAAAACCAACATTTGAAAAATCAACGTTTGATAAATCTACCACCGCACTGTCACGACCCGAATAATCAAGCTTTATTTTGCTCAGATTGTTTCCCGAAATAATGACTTTGCTGTAATCAATCTCTGATAAACTGCCAAGGCTTAAAGACGAAAAAGACTCGTCAACTGCCTCATCAATTTTTTCAGCAAGCGGCTTTTCAACAACTCCCGTATAAACGGCATCTGCAATCGGCTCACTCAAAAACAGTGCTGCCAGAAAAGCTACCACAGCTGCCACTAATCCCAGAAAAATATTTACAAATCCCCTTCTCCAACCGGAGAAAAACATCAAAACAATTGCCGCTACAGCTATTATATCAAACACAATCGCAAACTGCGAACCCATATTAACTCCTCTCAAAGTTCCACACGCTGCACTGTGTTATACCCTAACAGATAAGCGCAGCCGTTTATTATTTTAACATTGGAATATTCATCGTCCAGCTCATATTTTTTTACCAATCCAAGCGATGAATTATAAACAGCCAGAATGTCTTTAGACAATATATAAACTCTTCCGCCGCAAACATCAAATGAAGTAAGATTTTCAAGCAGAACAGAAGCTTTTGGCTGAAGCTGTGAATCATAGCTTATAAGAGTCTCACCGTTTGAAGCAGGGTCGTCAAATATCAAAGCTGTCACTCCATCATTGTCAGGAATACCATGAACATCATATATAAAGGAATTAGACGCCTTTATTTCACCACTGTTATAATCAAGCATAAAAGCTCCATCTGACGTCACACAGTAAAGACCGTTATCCGAGCATTCAACAGAATATGAAATATTATCTCCTATACCTGTTCTCCATATTTCAGACTCCGAATTTTTCAGATTGAACTTTACAATCGAAACTTTAAGTTCTCCGCCCTTTTCTCCGACAACCGACACATATATGTTTGAATCGGCAGTATCAAAACACACACCCATTATCTTTTCTTCGGGTGATGCCCACCTGAAAATCTGATTACCCTCAGAATTATAAATATATAAATAGTTTGAATAACGTGTTGACGTAGTAACTACCGCAGTACGTCCTGTGTTTCCGATTTCTGAGAACACTATACTGTCTGAAACTGAATTTGAAAACAGTTCGTCTGTTCTTGAATACATTTTAAAAGACGTGCCATTCTTATCGTAAATGAAAACTCGTTTTCCATTCGACACGCTAACGGGATTTTGAAAGCCATGCTGAATACCGCTTATTTCAGCGCCATCGTCTGTGTAAGTGTACAAATAAGTGTCAGTCAGAAGATAAAAGCTCTCGCTGAGTTCACCTATATGATATTCAGTGCTTCCCGGCAGTAAAACGGGATAGCCGCCTTCCCCGACATCAAGACCAACATTTTTAAATGGTGAAAAGAAAAAATCCCTGTTCACTATCAGAACAATTACAACAACAGCTGTTACCACAAGCAAAATCAACCATGCAAGAGCTTTTTTGCGCTTTTTCTTTTTCTTATATCCATTGATACTGTTTTTCTTATCCATTTCAGCCTCTTTTTAATCAACATAGCTTCACGGCACTGATGCCGCCGATACTATTATACCACCTTACAAGCTATTCGTCAAGTGCGTGATAAAAAACGTTGTTAAGATACAGTCCTTCAGGAGGAAGTGTTATACCTGCCAGTTCACGGTTACCCGTATCCAGTGCAGTTTTTATATCATCAAGAGTTCTCCTGCCCTCGCTTATATAAATAAGTGTTCCGGAAACTATTCTTACCATATTATAAAGAAAACCATCGCCACATATTCTGATTTCACATTTTTCGTTATCAAGCGCCGCACTCAATGAGTAAATTGTGCGAACAGTACTGTTCACACGCTTTTTACCTTCCGCACGGCAGAACGCTCCAAAATCATGCGTTCCAACAAACAGCTCCGCAGCCTCATTCATTTTCGCTATATCGAGTTTATAAGGATAATGATAAGCAAGATTTTGCAAAAACACGTCGCGCGACTGTTTGTTATTGATAAGATACACATATTCCTTTGCCTTGGTGCAAAAACGAGCGTGAAAATCCTCATCTACATCTTCACAGGAAAGAACGGCAATATCAGACGGAAGGACGGTGTTCATTCCTTTGATAAACCCTTCCGTAGGAATACTGCTGTCAAGATGAACATTAAAGCAAAATCTCCTTGCGTGGACGCCCGTATCGGTTCTCGAACAACCGTATATTACAGGCGGCTGTATTTTCAAAAGTCTGCCTATTGCACTTTCGACCGTTTCCTGAACGGTGACAGCGTTATCCTGTCGTTGATAGCCGTGATATGCCGCTCCATTATAAGTGATAAAAACCTTAAAATTTCTCATAACAGTTAAAGTAAATCTCCGCTGTTCTTATGGGATAATCGAGATAAAATTCAAAACAATCACACCTGCAAAGAGTGCAATCATTATAAGCGCCGCGGTAAGGTCCTTAAAACTGAATTTAAGCTGCTTCATGCGCGTTCTGCCCTCACCGCCTCGATAACAGCGACATTCCATAGCTGTCGCAAGCTCGTTTGCACGTTTGAACGCCGAAACAAAAAGCGGAATAAGAACCGGTACCATCGCCTTTGCTCTCTTGAAAACATTGCCGCTGTCCATATCTGCACCGCGAGCTTTTTGTGCTGACATAATTTTGTCGGTTTCCTCAACAAGCGTTGGAATAAATCTCAAAGCAATTGTCATCATCATCGAAAGCTCATGCACAGGAAACCGAACCTTTTTCAGCGGCGAAAGCAGTCGCTCTATTGCGTCTGTAAGCATTATGGGAGAAGTCGTGTAAGTAAGCAGCGACATACCTATAATAAGCGTAAGTATTCTCAGAAGCATAAATGCCGCTGTCCGCAGTCCCTCGGGATAAATTGCAATTATCCACCACGAAACAAGCGGTTCTTCTCCCTTAATAAACAGCATATTCAGAATTGCCGTAAACACCATAAC
>CAZTRH010000040.1:0-17364 GCA_964616605.1 uncultured Ruminococcus sp. | reverse complement strand
GCGTTTGTACTGCCGTTTTTGTATCAAATGGTATCAATCTTTGGTTATACACATCCGCGAAAATTCCCGCCATTTGCCATTCGGGGTTATTGCCAATCTTCTCGGTGTAGTAGCTGATCTGAGCTTCGTAACTACTCTCCTGTTCCTCTTGGTCGGTGCTGACGCGGCAGTATGCTGCTACTTTTAAGCGCGAGGTTTGTTTCGTTTCCTCACGAGCTTTCGGGGGTATAACTACAATTCGCATATCGTTCTGTGCGGTTGCTATCATGTTCTCACCTCACTTATCGTCGTATATTTTAATTGAGCGCACTCTATTATAAGCGCCTCAACCTTATCCTTGTCGGCATTTTCCGAATCAAACAGTTGATTTATTTCATTGGTCATGCGTTGAATTTCCTCGGTCGGTTCGTACTCTGTTTTCGGAATTTCGATTTGCCGCGGCTCGTCTTGTGGAACGGGTTTACGGTATGCGTTCCGCTCTGCCTTTATCTGAGACGCTTGATTGTAATCCTCTGCGGTAATAATCTGAGGAAATCTGGTTTCACCGATATATTTTCGATTTTCAAGCACTCGACAGACCATGTTCTTGTTCCAAACAGCCTTGCCCGTATTATATGGTATTGTCATCTCGGCAGCTATGGTTTTCAGCGATTTACCGTCTATGTAGTCCTCGAAGATTTTTCGCACTGCCTCGGATTCGGTGGCGTTCAGTGCATATTTTCCGTTCACCATGCAGTAGCCGAAAGGTATGCTTCTGTTTTTCAGCATTTTCTCACCTCACGATCCGCTCTGTAAAACCGATCCCGCTGATCAAGTCAAACCGTATTTCTGTTTCCGACAGCACCGTAATCTTTTCAACGACCTGCCCAAACTTGATTTCATCGAAATCCGTTATTGGCTCGGCTCTCTCAAATATCCCGATCAGTTTCCGTAGCTTGCCAAGCCTTTCGCCGTCCTTATCGTCAAGGTTTGCGTGAAGCTGTTTTTGGGCGGTTATCAGTTTTCGGTCAAGCTCTTGGGTGCATTCCTTGAAATACGCTCCGTCAAGTGTGCCTTGCGAGTTCAGCATTGTGAGCAAATAGGTCTGCTGCTTGATATCGGATATTTCTTTGCGAAGTTCCGCAAGCTGTGTGTTGCCCGATTTTTCTATTTCGGATAGCGTTTCAAATTGGCGGAGCATTGTTGCGAGAATTGCTTTGTAATGCGATTGGAGTTTATTCCATAGTCGAATAAAAGCAACTTGGAATTCCGTTTCCCTTATCTGCCGAATGCCGCAGTTATCAGCCGATTCATCATGTTTTCGGCATACCCAGCATACGCAGCCTTTTCGCGTCTTTCGCCTGAATGCAGTTCCGCAGTTTCCACAGAAGATCTTTTTGCTGAACGGAGAGCGTTCTTTTGCTAATCCGCTTGGTTTATCTTTCCTCGCAAGCATTCGTTGTGCATTGTCGAAAACCAATTTTTCGATTATCGGCTCATGCGTTCCTTTGACGTAATACTGTTCTTTCTCACCGCGGTTTCTAACTGCCTTGAACGGAAGCGTATCTGTGGTAAATCGCTTTTGTAACAGACTGTCGCCGATATACCTTTCATTTGTAAGTATACAACGTATCGTTCCATGCCGCCAAACCTCTTTGCGAACGTGCTGAGCATTCAGTCGTACTGCTATCTCATTCATTCCAATTCCGCTGACATACCATGAAAAAATCTGCTTGACGATCTCTGCCTTTTGAGGATTGACTTTGAGTTCACCGTCAATATAATCGTACCCGAACGGTGTGGATGAAGTTTTATAAGTGCCGTCCATCATTCTCTTGTGAACTCCCATTCGACAGTTGCGCGATATCGACATCGACTCCTCTTGTGCGAACTGGCTGTATATCGCTAACATCATTTCCGAGCTTATCTCGCCAGTGTCGATATTCTCTTTTTCAAAGTATACCGAGATTCCAAGCGTTTTTAGCTCGCGTACCGCTTCAAGGCTGTCTTTGGTATTTCGCGCGAACCTTGAGATCGACTTAGCAAGTATTCTGTCGATCTTTCCTTTTCGGCAGTCGCTCATCATTCTTTGGAACTCGGTTCGCTTTGCCGCAGAGGTTCCGGAGATACCCTCGTCCGCGTACATATCCACGAATACCGCGTCGGTGCTGTTGCTGAGCAGTTCGGTGTAGTACCGTATCTGTGCTGCGAATGAATTTAGCTGATCCTCGCTGCTGCTCGATACTCGGGCATAGGCGGCTGTTCTAATGACCTCGTCGGAACGCTCCTTTGCGGGTATTATCGTGATTTCAGCCATATCATCACTTCCTTTCACAACACAGTATACCGAAACGGCTCGGGTTTATCTATCACCAAACCGGACGAAATATCTACGGCTATTTGTATCACAATCGACAAAAGCGGACAATGGTTCAAATCTCTGTGATCCGCTTTATGACTGCTTTTTCTATCTTTCTGCACTGAGCCTCGGTTATGAGATTCTCGCTCAACAGCTTGTCCAGAAAGTTTCTGCATAAGTAGAATTTGTACCTAATAATCGATTCGTTATCCATATTTTACCTCCATGCTTTTATATTAAATGTGCAATTTTCAATCTTGTTCGTAAACTCAACTGAAAATTGCACACTTTTCAGTGTGCAAACGGCTGCGGCTCCGTGTAATTACAGAGCCGCTTCCTTATATTTTAACAGCGAATTTCTTCGCTTGTTTGCCTGTAAATACTGTCGTATTTGCCCCGCACCCCCGACATTGGGAATATTTCAGACTGTTGTTGGCACAACATCATAGGACTCTCACCTCGGCATGGTTCTCATGCCGCCGTCCCCATTGTGTGAACTGTGGCTGGACGGAAGTATAATTATCCCCCTGCGCAGGTCATCGCGCACCGACTGCCATATCGGTTTCGGGAGCTGCTATTTATCGCTCGGTTATAGAGCATCGTTCGGAATAAATTTGAGCCGTAGCTCTTTCAGCAAAGTGCCGTGCCTGTCCGTTTTGTGATCCTGTGAACGTCTTGGCGTAGCGCTCCTTTCGCTTTCAACCACTATGGGCTGCGCAAGGGAAAGTATCTGAAATACTGCTATTTAATTTTCAAAGAACTTGAGGGAGAATTTGCCCCTCTATAATATTCGCCGTTGGGAAGGGGTGTTTGACAACCGAAATTCCGAAAATTCTTTCAATTATTCAAAATTTCATACAACTTGCACAAAATTCGCTGCTTGATTTTGTTAATATTCTGTTGTGTTTGGTGTAGCTCCGTAGCAAGCTCCCGCTCGGTTCTATCAAAATAAAAAAGCTGAGCGATGAGGTATCTCTCCTCGTCACTCAGCTTTTCGAGTGCTTGTTCAAGCATTATTTTGTCGGTTACCGACTCCCGGAAATCCATGCCGCTGTCGGCAAAATCGACCCCGAGTGCTGTCAACCTATCAAGCGAATCCTCGCGGCTCGGTATCTCTTTGACCGTTTCTTTCTTTCGGTCGATAATGTACCGCGTTTCCTTTAGGTCATGCTCGACATACTTGATTTTTCGATCCGATTCCTTAAGGATTTTATAGATCTCGTCCGAGACCTCAACGGATATGCCGTTCTTCATAATGTATTTTTTGGACATTTTTAGTCCCTCCTAAATTTAGATTTTTTGTTTTTAACACAAATCTAAATCCGGAGGATCTCTGCACTGAGGTGCTGCCCTATTTTGGACAAAAAAATATCCGAGGCTGTATGTCGCCTCGGATTTGTAATTATCAAGAGCCGATTGGATAATTTGTATCGTGCTGCCAAACAGCCTTTTGATATCTGCAATTATCACAGTACACCGATTAGAGGGATTGATTCAAGTCCTGCTCATTGTCTTGTTCAGGCATACCATAACCGGTGTCATTAATGATTTCATAGTCATCTCCCAACAATTCGCAGAGCTTATTATACACAAATCTGACTGCGTCATCAAATTTCTGCTCGTCTTCTTTGCTGTCAAAGCCTTTGTAGGAGAATTCGTACTCATTATTGATCCACAATTTAAGATACTGCTCATCAATAAAGTTTGCTGTTTCTTCCAGTTTAGTTTGTCCAGTCAGCCGTTTTTCTGGGTATTTCCACACTCTGCCATTAGGTTTCCTAATTATTTTACCATTTATAATTTCAGATGAATAATAATCTTGTGCGAAATATCCGTCGCTGCTCACTCGTACAGCTTCAAAACAATCATCGACATATAGCCAAATAAATTCACAACCATAATCAAAAAGAAGCCTGATTTTCATGATAGAAAACCTCCCTGTTGTAATGTGTTTTTTGTAAACTTTTATGGGTTTATATTATACCACGTATTTGTGTAAATATTGATATATGGCCTGGATAGCTCCTTGGATGAAAGTGGATTAGCTCCAACAATAAATCCGTCATCACCAACTGTTATCCCGACAACATAGTCTTTACCCTTAAAATTTACACGATATGCTGGTCGATTCCCTCTAGCCTCAGGAATATAGTTCCCCTGACGAATGGCTTCCATTATGAAATCCTTGATATCTTCCTCAGCAATTCCATATTTCGGTTTTGTGAAATGACTTGCATGTTCTTCCAATATGTGTCGGAAACCTCTTCCAGAAGCCCCCTCGCCATACTTTGCCAATGCTTGTGCATCGTCAAGTCCCTCCTCTAACCAAACAATTTTATCAGGCATACGCTCGATAGCCAAAACATTACTCCATGTAACCTTTTCGGAAGTGCTAGCCAACTCCAAAATAAGGTCAATTTTATCAGTTCCGCAGTTCTTTATTGCCCTTATCATGTCATCGCCATGATGTGCTATCAAGTTAATAACATCGTCTACTTGGCTCCTATTGACCTTAGATATAATATCAACAACATTATCGATATTTTTCGAACCGGCTTTTTCAATTGCTTTAAGCATGATATCGCCATGATCCGCCAATGCACCGAAAAGTTTACGGGCAGTTGTGCTTGAAACCCCACTTTCGGTTATGTAATGTGTGATTTTGAATATGCTATCACAATCACATTTGTTAACCGCATCGACTACGATTTCACCGTATTCCGATGCAACATCTGCAATTTTGAGTGCAGTTCTGCTATCCGCATTTTTTACCACAAGCGAAAGCTTATCACTAAATCCGGACACGTTATTGAGTATTTGCGTATATCGCTCGATAACTTTGGGATCAGCGGTGATAAGCTCATCCAAAAGTCCCAAAGTATCGCTGTTCTTAACTTTTTTATAGGCGGCAACGACCTCGTCCGCATACTTCCCCGAATTAGAGGGAAGCTCGAGAATCTTCATGATGGCTGGCTCATTGGCGAACAATTCCTTTGCTTCTTTGCACGGAACATGCCTTAAAACATCGGAAAAGTTATCGGCTTGCTTCAATCCGTCAATCAGTTGCGGGGCAATCTGTTTCGCAAATTTAAACAGAAGACTTATCTCATCGGCATTTTTTACACCTGTGATTATAAAATCACTGACTTTCCCTACCAGCTTAGCTATATCACCTGCAGCAGGAATTAAGCCGACAGCGCTCAATGCTGCACCGCCCAGATCTCCGTTCACAAGGTTAGCGATCACATCGCGAATATCGATGCCGGGTATAAAACTGCCGGCTATCATACCGATCAATTGAGCCAGATTCGGTTCACGAATGAAGTCACCGCGTATAACGCCATCTAAATAATCGAAATAGAACTCTGCCTCAAATAAAAATATATCAAGGGCTATACTTTCCCAATCTATATCGAAATGTGTAGGATTTTCATCCTCCGCATCCCATAAACCATCGCCGTCCGTATCCCGACTAAGCGGGTTGAGACCGTTTTCGACCTCATATTTGTCATCAAGCCCGTCACCGTCGGAATCCTTATTATTATAGTATGTACCATACTTGTTGTACTCTTCGCCGTCGCTCAAACCGTCTCCGTCAACGTCTGCGTTTAACGGGTCAAGATATTTTCTCTTTTCAAACGAATCGAGAAGTCCATCACCGTCGCCGTCGCCGTTCGTCGGATCGGACGAAATGGCATAACCCGAGTGTTGAGCAACTTGACTGCATAATCCGAACGTCCCTCAAGCCTTTTCAGACCCTCGGAAACATAGGATTTCTTGGTAAACTCGGCGCACTGCCCAATGGTCGGAAGAATAACATTGTGCTTTTCATCATAGGTGATAAGACCCAGTTCTTCCCAATGCGCAAAATTGACCTCGTCCCAGTCGCTGAGACCGTCCATATCCGTATCGGTATCTTCGCCGGAGGGATTTTTTCCGTTGGGGTACAGTTCACTGTTCAAAAACACCTTTTGAAGTCCAGTCGCCAGAACAGCGTCAAATTCTGTGCCGTATTTGTATTCGGGTATCTTTTTTTGAACATACTCCTCGTTGAAAATATGCTCATAGACTTTTCCTGCAAAGTCCTCGTTATAATTGAGAACTATCCCGTTTGTCGAATCCGCTAGCTTGCTCTGAAATCCGGTCAGCAAGTCGGTATCGCTGATGATGCTGATATTTACCTTGTTCTCCAAGGCCGCTCTCTGAATGCTGTCAGAGCATTTAGAGTCATATACGGCGTTCTCCTGCGCGTAAATATCAAAAACATAATTTCGAGTATCGCTGCCGCACCTGTTTACAGCTTCAGCTAAGCCGTCCGAAATGATACAGTTCTCCCCGAACAACTCAACGATATCCGAGTACGGAGAAGACAGTTTTCCTATAAAGCCGGATAAACTGCCAGTCGATTCATAATCGTGATTTATTGGCTCAAACTCGCCGCGCAGTTTACTGCAGCTTTGTTCAAAATCGGAAGCCGACTGATTATATACCGTTATTTTCAGATCGCGTTTTTCGGCAACGATAGTTTCCGCGAATTCGAGAATCTGTCCCTTTATGGCATTGAACTGTTCTTCGGAGATAACCGTGCTGCGGTTGTCAATTATGAAAATAATATTATAATCGCCATCGGCAACTTCTTCGGTATTATCTTCTTCAGAGTATGCTGCCGCCGAGTACGCGATTCTTTCCACCGTTTCGGTGGTTATGCCGTCCTCCGGCTCAATGCCGAGATTCTGCATAAGAATCGTCATATCAAGGACACAGTAAGTACCCAACTCGTCCGTTTCGGCAAACAGGGTATTGTTCTCCTCGTCAAACTCTGTAGTCACGGGGAGGAGCATATTCAAATCCTCAAAGTACCTGAATATGTTATACCGCTTTATGCCTTGCAAGTCAAGACAATTTTCAGCATATCCGCTGTTTTCATTTGGAATATATTCGTAAGCGATCTTATAGGTGAGCTTTACCTTGTCAACTTCACCGCTAAGATACGAAAAATCCACGGCTCCACCAAGACGCGCGCTACTCTCGGTCACTGCGGAATATGCACTTTGGTTCGCAATAAGCTGCGACGCGGCATTACCCGAAGCGGAAATTTCCAACGAAACCTCATACGGGGATTCTTCGGTATTTATGCTTTCAAATATTTCGCTGTCAGAGGAGATCGTTTGTTCGATCTTGTATTCTGCGTCGGGTACGCCAAATGTTTCAGGATCGTTGGGGTCAAGCCCGATCGCGATCTCGTCGCCGTCGTTCAAGGTGTCTCCGTCGCTGTCAGCTTTTAGCGGGTCTGTTCCGTAAACATAAATTTCGTCATAATCGGAAAGTCCGTCGCCGTCCGTATCCGCTTTAGAAACGGAAGTTTTAAATTTCAGCTCTTCTCTATTGGATAATCCGTCTTTATCCAAGTCATCCTCGCCGTCGTTTACGCCGTTTTCATCAGTATCGTATTTCAACGGGTCGGTGCCGACCAAAAGAATTTCTTCATAATCCGTCAATCCATCACAATCGGTATCGGAATTATCAGGATTCGTACCGTAAATTTTCTCAAGATAGTTGGGAATTCCGTCTTCGTCGCTGTCAGGCCATGTAACGGAAAATCCGTTTTCGTTGTACGAAGCAATAAACGGATCGGATTCAATTGCACCGTTATCGGTTTCTTGCTTAACTTTGAACTGTTTTGTAAAAGAATCTTCCTCTATGTCGTATATATAACTGTTGCTGTCCGAAATTTCCGCAGCGTCGATCCAATTGCTTCCGTCTGCACTCTCGCAAATTGTTACGGGCCTTCGTCCGTAGATTTCCAAAAAAGTTCAATAGCCTTTTTTCCTTCGTTATATTTGCCAAAGCACAAAATTGTATGTTCTTTGAGTTTAATGGGATCATCTGGATCAACGGGCTTGTCCGGATCAACAGGTTTATCGGGGTCAACAGTCTGCTCCGATCCCAAATCGATTACGACAGACGTAAGAACAAAGTCAGACAGCTCCGGAGTTTCCCCCCGAAGCGATCACACCTTGAAAGCCGAAAGTTTTCGTTTCACCCTTTGCGATAGGCATGGTTGACACGTTATTTTCAAAGAGGAATCCGTCCTCGGAATGCAACTGTGTTGCGTTCCAGGAGTTGGTGATTTCAAAATTTCCGTCAAAGGAAAGTCTCCACGCTTCAAAGGGCGTGTCGGAATTATTGGTCACGGAAACCTCGGCGATAAAGCCGTCGTCCCACTTATCCCTGATCTCGTAATCTATTTCTGCGTCAGCTGTGGAGTCAACGATTTTATTACACAAAGAAATGCTTTCGGGGAGCTTGAGATCCTCACCGCGAAGCTGAAAACCGAAATCAACCGTTCCGTCGGGAACAATTTCATAATTGTATCCGCTGTTCCGAAGCGCAATTATCTCTCCGTCATTTTTGCACACTTCTGCGTTCCAGATGTTCGTTATCTCGCCCGGGCTGTCGAATTTCAGCGCCCAGTTCCGCAAGGTTTCGCTACCGTTATTGGTGACGGACATACTTATCTGCTGATAGTTATCCCACTCATTTTCAATCGTGTATGTAATGGTACAGTCGCCGTATTCATACGCTTTCGCGCGATCTTCGGTGTATGCCGCAAACGCCTCGGCACCCACCTGAAACAGCAATACTATGCTTAATAACAGGGATATTATTTTTTTCATGGAGTTATCCTTTCTTTTATCCGATCATTCTACCGTATGTATATTGCGATACAGAATACCCGACTACGCTCTCATGCGGTTCTAAGGTTCTGAAATCAAAATAATCGCTTTCGATGAGTTTCGATGTATTCTCAACTCCAACAGGCAGATAAACCGTTTTTTGGGTTTTTGTCTGCGCATCGTCCACCCATTCGATTATTTCCATCATACCGCTGGGGTATTTGAGAACGATTCGATCCGCATCCTTAAATTCGCCATATGAGCCCATATCTACCTTAACGTTTTGAACCTTGTATTCAGCCATATTTGTAAGCTCAAAATTAGTTTTTGTGGTACCCGAATTTAAGGTAAGCTTCAAAGCATCGTTTCCCTTTACAACAATTGCATCGCTTTCAAATGCTGCGTTAACGGGTATACCGAACGGTTCAAGAACTCCGGTAAAATCAACGCTTACGTAATGCGAACCGCCCTTGTCGGCTTTTATTATCCAGCTGACGGTCTTTGTTGTGCCGCCCTTTATTGTTCCGATGGATTGAGATAAGCTTTGAGCGGACTCGGTGTTTGCGAGGGACAAGCCGTCTGGAAGATTAAGAAGCGCATTACAATCGTCAATGCTGAAGTCCTCCGCGGCATTATTGGTGATAGATATATTAATGGTATAAAAACTCTTGAGCCATGAAAATTCCGTTACCGACATGCTTACCATAGTTTTAATTGCAAGATCCCTTGCGGGTGATGATTTCTTAGAATCATTGTTTTTGTTCCCCGATTCCAAAGTGCTTATGGTAGTTTTTGTATTGGTTTTTCCTTGAGAGGTAGTTTCCTCTTTTTCCTTGCGAACCTTATCTTTAACGGTAACGCCGCCGTTGGATTCGATCTGAATGAAGTCACCGCTTTGATTGACAACGACTTCAAAGTTGTGCTTGTCATCGCTTTCGATATTATCCACTTTTATTGTGACAACACAAAGATGCTGATTTTCCGGAGCAGTGACATCAATGCCCATCTCAATAGCTTTGTCCAATTCAAGTTCTCCGTATTCAAACTCGGCGGTAACGAGATCATCCTTTGTGAGCGTAATTTTTTGCCTGTCATCACCCGTACTTATTCCTTGAAGGTCAATGGATTTTTTATAAGGCATATAGCCATCCGCAAAGAAATAAAAATCATATGTACCGCTCTTGGTAATAAGCG
This sequence comes from uncultured Ruminococcus sp., assembly GCA_964616605.1. Taxonomy (GTDB): domain Bacteria; phylum Bacillota; class Clostridia; order Oscillospirales; family Ruminococcaceae; genus CAG-115. Next base: position 7,155 of record CAZTRH010000040.1, on the reverse strand, counting down.
GGATCACTCCGTTGCCGTCGGCATAATACATCGACTGCGTCATGTCGGGAAGTTCGCTGTATGCTGCGGCATCGGAAAGTACTCTGCTGTTTTCATCGAGAACCTGAATTTCTGCAATGCAATAACTCTTGTCGTATACCGTTACGACAAGCTCATCGGTATCGGTATTCCCGCTTTCATCAGTAGCCGTCAGCATTACGGTATATGTTCCCGCTTTGGAATATGTATGCTCCGCGGTTTTGCCCTCGCCCGTGCTTCCATCGCCGAAATCCCAAGTATAGGATTTTATTCCGAAGTTGTCTTTTGAAAGTGATCCGTCAAAGGAGAGTGAATATCCCTCAATAGTCAAGCTGTTGCCCTTAATATGTGCTGTGGGTGCGATTGTGTCTTTTCCGGATGTAACGTTTACCGTATTGCTCCTAACCGAATACATGTTATTATCATGTGCAATTATGAAATACGAATATTCCGCAAGCGGATAAAGCCCACTGTCGGTATAGCTCAATTCGTCGGCTTTTTTGGTGGCTATGTATTTTTCCGCGCCGTCAGAGTCTTTTCTGCGTATCTCGTAATAAACATCGGAACTGTCGGAGGCAGAAGTCCAATCCAGTCTGACGGAGCAGTCGTCAGCAGTCGCTGTGACTTCAAATTGCGACATTTCATTTTTTGCATAGGTAAACATGGACTCAACGGTTTCCGTGTTTCCCGCCGCGTCTGCAACGCTTATTCTGATATCGTATTCTCCGCTGTCTGTCAAATAGTCCGAAAGATCAAGATTAACAATTTGGCTCTTTTGGCTCAACGTCTGAGTTTTTACAAAGCGCCATTCAGCCGATGAAGAAGCCTTGATTTCGGCACTCAATTTGGCAAGCATAACATCGTCTGTGCAGACTATTCTTAATGATTTACTGTTTTCGGTAAGAGTCTGAGCCGCTATGCCTATCTGCGGCTTTTCCTCATCGTTCTTCGCAGATATCTTCTTGGTATCGCTGGCTTCAGAAACGTTCCCCGATGTGTCGATTGCGATTACATAATACGAATATTCGTCACCCGCCGTAACCGCTGTATCGGTGTATTCGCTTGATTTTGTGTTCTTGAAAAACTCGCCGTTCTTATATATTTCAAAGCGATCTATTTCGACATTGTCCTCTGAATTCCATTTGAACGTGATTCGCATGGGAGTAATTTCGCTAATATGCATAACGGGCTTTTGCGGCGGCATATTATCCGTGTAAACACTGCTACTGAACAGAGAATTATTGCCCTCGTTGTCAAACGCCTCGATATAATATTCATGATAACCGGGCTCAGCGTTCTTGTCATTGTATGCCGTTCCGGCGGTATTTCCGATATACTCGCCGTTTCGGTACAGATTATATCCGTCAACACTGACATTATCGCTTGACGCGATCCATGTGAGGTAAACGGTGCCGTCGGTGCGAATAACAGCCTGCAATCCGGTAGGTGTTGTCGGAGCGTATGCGTCAACATCCGTAGCCGCCTTGACTGTATTACTGTTTTCGGAGCGGACTCCATTCGCGCCCAAAGCAACAATATAATATTCATAATGGGTATGGGTATTGAGCCCATTGTCTATGAATTCGGTCTGATTATTTGTGCCTACAAGTTTTCCGTCACGATAAACTTCATAACAGTTCAACTTGTTGCTATCCGCCGAGTTTGTCCATCTCATCATGACGGACGTAGATGTGGAGCGTACAAACTGCAGATTTGTTGGAGCAGCCGGAGCGGAATCGTCCGTATAATTTTCGGAAAGCTCATTCCATTGTACATTCTCGTTAAACACATAGCCGATATCAAGCGGTTTTGTAATCTCCAGCACATTAAACTGTGACTGAGTAGAAGCAAAGGAAACCGTCTGGATCTTCTCGCCGCTGAGAATTACCTTATGGCTGCCGCTGCAGTAGAAATTATTTTGACTGCTGTAAACAGATTGTGTAAAATCACCCTTTATCTCAATAGTTCCCGCAGTGAGTGAGCTGTAATTATAAATGGGATAAGCATACATATTCCCGTTTACAAGGATACAATCCTCGTCATTCTGCATAGTGAGGTAACCATAGCCATAATTTCGGTCGGAATACTTCAGGTTGAAATCTCCACCTATATACAGCTTGCCCTTGTTGACGTTCAGATACCCGTTACTCAGCCATACGTCGCCGTCCGCTGTGAGAGTATGTCCGTTCAAATCGAACGTACCGCCGTTGACATAAACATTTGCCGCGTTTATATCCTTAGTTAATGTATAATTGGAGGTTAAGGTAAGGTTTGTATGAGCGCACAGTTCATTGCTTTTAAGCAGCATTTTTCCGCTCTTATCATATGCCCTTACAACAACGAAATATTCGCTTGCACTCTCAAGCCCACTTATATTGTATGTTGTTGTGCTTACATCTTCCGCAATAACCTCATCGTTGACTATTACGGAGTATGACGTAGCGTTCTCAACGGGGGTCCATGATATAGCAATACTCGTGTCGGTTTCACCCGTTTTGCTCAAATATAATTCAATATCGCTGACTCCGTCATTATCCGCGGATGAGGATATGGATTCACTGTTGCCGTTGACGTTTACGGTCTCTTGTGCAATGACTTCCGTAGGTGTTGCGGATAACGCTATGCCCGCCGCCAGAATTGAACTGATTATTTTCTTTTTGCTCATAAATACTTCCAAATAACTCAAAAATCGCCAAAATTCTACATATATATGTTTTCATATTACTCGGGAATCCTTAAAAATTCAATAGATATCTAACAACAGGTATAAAAAATCGCATAAGAGGTATTTTCACAAATAATCGAGACAGCGAAAAGCGCCGCCGTTAAAAACGACAGCGCTTTTCATAGGGTATCAGACAATATTTTCGTTTACAGCAACATATGTGTCCCAATACTGCACACCGCTATTAACGGCTTCCTTGCTTTGCAGGACATAATATAATCCGGTCACCGCATTCATATCATGGTCTTTTATATAGCCGTATAGCTTGGATTCCGCTTCGGCAAAACCGTTGCAGTTACCGTAAAAGCGGTATGATATGGCGTTTACAAGTTTAAAAGTCGGTTTGAATACATATTGCCCTGTGCTTTCAAATTCCTTGTCGACCGGGATAAGTACCTCAACGCCATATATTTGCTTGTTTTTTTCGGTGATTTTCTCCGAAAAGCTTAAAATAATTTTGCCGTTAGCTTTTAGATCAAGGGCATCCAAGCTGTTTCTCACATAGCAGAGCAAATTGTCAAGATCGTTGCTTTCAACTCTTGTGCGATAGGAAAGCAAGTTCTTTGCCGTATAGAATTGTCCCTCAAGAAATTCCATTATCTGCCTCCGCATATGATATAAAAAAGATACTCCCAAAATCCCATGATAACACTTCCTTTCATTAATTTCTAAAAACATATTACCTTTAAAAGAATATTTTTTCAATGGATTTCTAACAACAGGTATAAAAAATCGCATAAGTGGTGTTTAAGAAAAATATCTATTTTCCCGCGGCAACAGCATTTATTAATGAGGAGAAACAGATGATGGATTGAGCAGGATATCAAGAAAGAGAGCAGGTTCAAGGGCGGCTCTGAACATAAGACGCTTTTTGCTAATTCGTTTATATTGAGCCTGAGAAACGAGGTTTAATGCGGTTTTTCTAAGCATATTTAGATTTAGTGGAGAGTTGTCCTTTCTGGCTCTTGAAGCGTCCTCACGAAAGATAACGTCAAGACACCAATGAAGCTGATTTTCAATAGACCAATGCTTTCGCACGGAGTAAGAAAATTCGTTAAGGTCAGTCAATGACGTGATAAAATACCTTGTAAACTCATGGGTTTCACCTTTTTCGGTAATCGTTGATTTAACTGAACCAAGAGCTTTCAGCCCACTCCATTCGCTTCTTTGTTCAAGCCAGGATAAGTCGGTTAAAAGGCGATACTCCCTCTTTTCAATTCTCCCATGACCTTTGTCGAGAGTAGTTGTAGATGGAATTTCCTTATAATATTCGTTGAAATAATCTTCTGTGTCCTTGTACAGTGCAGGCTGATTCTGCTTTGATCCTATAGCATAATCCGCTTCTTTTTCGGTTATTGTTTCAACGATTTTCTTTTGGCAGCTCATTGCGTCTGCTGTGACAATCGAACCTTTAACATCAATCAGGTTGAGCAGTTCGGGAACTGCTGTGATTTCATTCGTTTTTTCTTCAACCGTCAGTTCGCCCAGCGTAAGCTGATTTTCGGCAGCAAATGCACTTATTACGTGATATGCCTTGTGTTTTTCGTTTGCGCTTCCGCATATTGTTTTGCCGTCTATTGCAACCACGCCACGCTCCGCTCTTTCGGCTGCCACCCAGTCTATCAGGCATGACGATAATTCAGACGGGTCAAGCTTTTCAAACACCCGTCTGAATGTATCACTGTCCGGTATACCGTTCGGAAGTTCAAGAAATTTCCCCAGATAGTCCTGACGACTTTTGCCGAACGCCTCCATATCGGCAAAATCTTCTCCTCCGCATATTACGGTACACAATCCAATGATTATTATATCTTCAAGCTTATGACGGATATTCCCATATCCTGTCCGCCTTGGCTCTTTGATATTTTTTATTCCCATTTTTAATTCTTCTATTTTCATATTTCCTATTATACATCTTTTCGCCAAAAAGTAAATGCTGTTGCCATGCCTATTTTCCCGTTTGTACTTGTAAATTGTAAAAAATTATGGTACAATATAAAAAGAGTGACATACAAATGCAAACTTATACAGAGAGGACGATGAACTATGAAAGTAGCCGTTTGCGATGATGAAAAGGTATGGGCGGACAAGCTTGATGGATTACTTAAAGAATATGGGAACGCCCGGCACCTTGACATTTTTATCTCCTACTATAAAAATGGCGTTTCATTGATTGAAAGCGGGAAATCGTTTGACATAGTGTTTATGGATTTCCAAATGGATGGATTGAACGGAATGGAAACAGCGAGAAAAATCAACGCCTTAAAGCCCGATGGGATAATAATATTTGTGAGCGCATACACAAATGTTGCGATGGATACTTTTGAGGTAAAGGCATATCGCTTTTTGGGAAAGCCGATTAACAAGGAGAAACTGTTCAAAGCAATCGATGATTACAGAGAAGAAATGGAATCCGATGACTTCCTGATTTTCAAAACCCATGACGGTACGATCCGTATTAAAATTTCCGAGATCGTATATGTGGAGGCTTTGGGAAGCCATTCAAATATTCACACGCTCAAATCGGATTACGAAATACTTATAAACCTAAAATCAATTCAAAGCAAATTGCCGCCCGATAAATTTTTTCGTTGTCACAAGGCATATATCACATCATTTTTACATATACAAGCACACGACAATACCACTATCAGATATGACGACGGTTCCACGTCTTTTATAAGCAGGAACTATCTCGCTAAGTTTCGCAGGGCGTTCGAAGAATATATCATAAAATACAACACACGGGGGGTGACCCGTCAATGATTTTTATATCCGTCTTTTCTGAATTGATAATGGCATTATCAACCTTTTATTTGATACCAATGGTGGACGACAAAGTGTACGAGGCAAAAAGTTCTCGTCTGATAATATCATTGCTTTGGGTTGTTGTTATAAGCGTCTGTTTTAACGCTTTTTTCTACAGTTCCAATATTGTAGTGCAGATTGCAATATTGGCATTAAATCATGTTAAATTTATTGTTGCCGCAATGATATTATACAAAAAAATCAGCATCAAAATTCTGTGTCTGACTTTCATAGTTCATACCTTTTGCAGTATATGCGTTGCCGGAATTTCATTTGTTATATTGGTGAAACAAAGCATAGCGACCTGTGCGAGCGAGGTATTGTTTTTGATTGTAAGAACCGTTTTTTTGTTAATTATAGTATTTCTTAAAAGAAAGTGTGAACGGCAATATTTAGATAATATTTTCAAAATACTACCCAATTACATTTACATATTGGTTCTGATAAACTTATTTCTTACTGAGGGTTTGATGGAAACAGCAAATTATAAGTTTCCAGAAACATACATAAAAGATATTGCCGTTAAGGTACTTGCCATATCTTTATCGCTATGCGTTTTTGCCACATTATTCTCCTTGTTGTTCAGTGTTGTTTCAAAAAAATATTTCAGCGATATAAATAAACTGCTTGAAAAACAAGTTAAAACTCAAATAAACTATTATGAAGATCGCGAAAGAACCTATGCCGAGATAAGAAGATTTAAGCATGACTATATCAACCACATCAACTGTATACGTTCCATGCTGAAAGCGGAAAGGTATGACGAGATCTCTGAGTATTTGGGCAATATAACGGATATGCTGCCCGCCGGTAAGCTTTCGTTTAATACGGGGATTTTTATTTCGAACGCAATTTTATCCGATAAGCAAAACAGTGTAAAAGAGGAAAATATTACGATTGATTTTGACGGCACGATTCCAACCTCGATAAACGAAGCCGATCTTTGCATTATTCTCGGAAACGCAATTGATAACGCGATAGAAGCATGCCTTGCACTTGACGGTGAAAAGCAGATCACGATATATGGCGGCTTTAGTCACAGCTATTTTATTTTAACAATATCAAATCCCACCGAAAAAATTGAAAATTTTAATATTTTCCCCTTTACAACCAAATCTAACAAATCTGAGCACGGGTTTGGACTGCTGAATATAAAAAAAGTGTGGTCGATAAATATAATGGATACATGAAAATTGATAATGGAGACAATGTGTTTACCTTAAGTTTAACATTTAACAGCATTATGACTGAATGTGTAAAAAATTAACTCGACCTCTTGGTTTTGGGCGAATGTTTTCTTGGTAAAGCTCCTTCCGCTTCCGTGCTGTCGAATTCTTTCATAAATTCAATGGGTACAGGCTTCGGTGGAAACCTTTCCAGTACCGCCGCCTCAACCTCACGGCTGTCGGCGTACTGCACCTTGCGCTCGGATTTTTCCTCAATGGAGTAGGCGTTTTCAAACTGAATACCCCACTTGAAGAACAGCTTTAAGCGCGTTTTCATCGGGTGGCAGCCCGTTTTCATGACGATAAAGTGACCTTTCGGCATTGACTTCAGCTCGTCAACGGTCATCAGCGGACGCTCTATCATCTGCAATGACCTTG
>CAZTRH010000039.1:0-17845 GCA_964616605.1 uncultured Ruminococcus sp. | reverse complement strand
ATAAGGGGCTTGCCCCGTCATTTAACGTGGCAAGCCCCTTATTGAATCTCTTTTCTTAATATCACAAATCCGTAACGCAATTTCATAACTCTCGGTTTTTGGTTTTAGTCCGACTTTTTGTGTAATCTCCCAAAAAACAATTCAAAATTTAACATTATTTGAGAATATTGCTTGACAACTTGAAGAAAATCGTGTATAATGGTAGTTGTGGAGAGTTGTTCATACTCTCGAATTTAATTTTGATAAGGAGATTTAATACAATGGCACTTACTAAAAACGCAAATGTGTTGAAGTGGATTGATGAAATGACCGCTCTCACTAAGCCTGACAAAATCGTCTGGATCGACGGTTCTAAGGCTCAGCTTGACGAGCTGATTAACGAAGCTGTTGCTACAGGCGAAATGCAGCGCCTTAACGAGGACAAGTACCCCGGCTGTCTGTACCACAGAACCAAGCCCAATGACGTTGCTCGCGTAGAGGACAGAACCTTTATCTGCTCCAGAGAAAAGGAAAACTCCGGCCCTACCAATAACTGGATGGATCCCAAGGAAATGTACGCTATGCTTACTCCTATGTATGACGGCGTTATGAAGGGCAGAACAATGTATGTTATCCCTTATTCTATGGGCCCTATCGGTTCGCCTATCGCTAAGGTCGGCGTTGAGCTTACCGACTCCATCTATGTTGTTCTCAATATGAACATTATGACTCGTATGGGCGAGCAGGCATTCAAGAACCTGCCCGATGATTCGAATGACTTCGTTCGCGGTCTGCACAGCAAGGCTGATGTTGATCCCGAAAAGAGATACATCGTTCAGTTCCCTGAGGATAACACAATCTGGTCTATCAACTCTGCTTACGGCGGAAACGTTCTGCTCGGCAAGAAGTGCTTCGCTCTGCGTATCGCTTCTTATCAGGGTTGGAAGGAAGGCTGGATGGCTGAGCATATGCTTATCCTCGGCATCAAGAAGCCCGATGGCGATATGAAGTATATCACAGCTGCATTCCCCTCTGCTTGCGGTAAGACCAACCTTGCAATGCTCATTCCTCCTGCTGTTTACAAAGACGCAGGCTATGAAGTATTCACAGTAGGTGACGATATCGCTTGGATGAAGCAGGGCGAAGACGGCAGACTGTATGCAATCAACCCCGAGAACGGCTTCTTCGGCGTTGCTCCCGGTACTAACGCAAAGAGCAACTTCAACGCTCTTGAATGCACCAAGAAGAACGCTATCTTCACAAACGTTGCAATCAACCTTGACGAAAACACCGTCTGGTGGGAAGGTCTTGACAAGAATCCTCCTGTAAATGCAGAAGAGTGGACTGGCGTCAAGACAAATGGTCAGGAGTGGACAGCAGAGGGAAAGAAGCTCGCTCACCCGAACTCTCGTTTCACTGCTCCCGCTAAGAACTGTCCTTGCCTCTCCAAGGAGTTCGACAATCCTAAGGGTGTTCCTGTTTCCGCTATCATCTTCGGCGGCAGACGTGCTTCTACTACTCCGCTGGTATATCAGTCATTTGACTGGAACCACGGCACATATGTAGGTTCTGCTGTTTCTTCCGAAACAACAGCAGCTGCTACCGGTGCAGTAGGCGTACTCCGTCACGATCCTATGGCTATGAAGCCCTTTATCGGTTACAATGTATGCGATTACTGGCAGCACTGGATTGATATGGGTAAGAAGCTCGGCGATAAGGCTCCGCTTATCTTCAACGTAAACTGGTTCAAGCAGGACGAAGAGGGTCGCTTCATTTGGCCCGGATTCGGCGACAATATGCGCGTTCTCGACTGGATCGTTAAGCGTGTTGAGGGTACTGTTGACGCTGAAAAGACCGCTATCGGTTGGCTGCCTAAAGCTTCTGACATCAACGTTAAGGGCATTGAGGACGAGGTTACTCCCGAAATTATGGACAAGCTGCTTGCAGTAGATCCTGAACTCTGGAAGAAGGAAATCGCTGAAATGCGCCGTTATTATGACGAGGACATCGAGGCTAAGGCTTGCGGACACAAGGTTCCTGCAGAGCTGAGAGAGCAGCTTAACAAGATTGAAGCAGCTCTTTAATCCCAGTTTCGGTTAAAACGGAATAATAATTGCTCCCCCGTTTGTAAGGACGGGGGAGTTTTTGTTTTAAAAGGGATTTTTAAGTAATCCGCCCCATGCTTTGCGATATCGCAAGGGGCGGATAATTATAACGTTAATACAATGATGTTTTTTAGTCTATTGGCAGAACTTTAGGATTGGTAATAAGCGAAGTATCGGCAAAACCGCTGTTATAGCACAGACCGTGCTCGCTGAAACACTGATTATTCTCAGAATCAATGCAATTTGTAACAACATAATTGTCGTCTATATTCTGAATAATGATGTCGTAAAAACGATAATTATTTACATCATTCAAAAATTCTGCTGTTACTGTTTCGGGGGAAGTTATATCCACTTTCAGTTCTGCAAAGTGTCCGATTATTCTGTCATCTTCAGTATCATATCCTACGCACCATGTTTCAGCAGTGCCACGATTACCACCGTTTACATAGTCAGAATAATATAATACCCCGTCTTTTTCTCTGAAACCGTTGCCCGAATAATTTATCAAATCAATATACTTTTCGTAAACACTATTATCAAATAGTTTTTTGAAATCAGAGTATGAATTGAAATTCTCAGAAACAACAATCTTTGCGAAATCAAAACCGCCATTGTTGTTCTTTTCGGTCTTGAACAAAAGTTTATCAGTGTCGCTGTTGTAATATCCGCCCACTATATTTTTTAGAGCGTCGGCGCTGTCAAGAACTATTTTCATGCTGTCAAGACTGCTGTCAGTTCTGGCGGTTTGTACAGGAAGAGTGTAATTTGTTACATAAACATTGTAATTTGCCGTATTACTATCGTTGTTCTGAACATCATTGTCAGAATTATTATGCGTGATTGAATTTCCAAAGTCGCTGGAAATCTGCGATAAATCGCTGTTGATTTCAGTTTTGTTGCAACCGCAAAGCAACAGGCACAAACTTGCGGCTGTTGCTAAACACAATGTTTTATTCATGTATAGTTCCCTCACTTATGATTTGAATGTTATAATAGCATAATCAGAATGCAAATTTTGATTTTTGACATTGCTTAATTGAATTACCCCTGCTCGATTTGAATTTGTAGCACCATTTCCTGTTCCGGTAGAAGGATTACCTGCATTGTTTCCATTATACCAAGGGTCTACACCTACAAAATCATCAAATGACTCTGCATATTTTCCATCTTTTGTCCCAGTAACTGTAACTCAATGTTCACCAGCGACAGTTGTTTTTACCATTACACTTCTGCCAGCTTTTAGTTCATTGTTTATTGCAGAAATAACACCACTTTCGCTCCCGCATTTATAGTAATTCAAACCATCTGCAGCACCAGAATTAACATTATATGTGCTGTTATTCCTTTTTAAATTGTATGTAGTGTTATTGACTGTAATACCTGTTAAACTATCTCCTGAACCACATGTATCATTAGGAGTTACTGTAATTCCAGAGTTTATTGAAACCATAGTTGCTGCGGCTGTACGCCCACAAGCATTACTTCCATCACCAGAAAGTGCACTCCACCCACCAGTCTGGCAATAAAAACAATTATTTATGCGAGATATTTCACCAAAATACAAGCGAGCTTCAGTCCCTCCGTTAATACTAGGTGATCCGCTTGGTGACAGTGATATTCCTGCCTTCTTTGCAGCAGCTCGTTTTATAGTGTCAAGACATACCGTTGGAACACTTGTGGACTTTGCTTGAATCGCTGTTGTTTTTGACGTTTGAATTTTAGTTTTTTGTGACATAGTAGTTATATCATCCAGTGAATAAATACCTGCATTTTCATCTGTAAAACAACATTTATCAAATGTATCTGAATTTAGCAGATGTTCACTGCTGATATAGTTGTCAGTTTGGACTACTGAACGAGATTTCAAAGTTGCATTTTGATTTACAGCAACATTACTTATTTGAACATTGTAATTGGAAATTTCCATTTAAATTTTCTTCTTATAATAAAAAATATGAACTAGTTCACCCTAATTCTTTTGTCAATTTATGCTTTGTACATTACTATTTTAAATAGACACCCCTTTCAACGTTGAATTTCAAACATTAGTCATTGATAAATACCCGCAATTAACCTCCTCAATAAAGCCTTCGGCTGTTTAAACAGCCATTTCCAATTCCTTTTTACGAAACCTTTACATCATCACTATACACCGTGATAGTTTCAGTTTCGCCGCTTGTGAGATAAAACAATGCTATTAACTAATTAAGTTTCATATAATTCAATGCCTTCTTTAAAAATTCTAAACTAGAGAGGATTGTTCCCTCTTTACCAAATAGTATATTTTTTTCAGGATTTTTCAATACATTTTTCGTAAAATGTCGTTTTTCTTCGTAAGATGTCATAAAGATAGCTTTATGGAAAATCTGGAGTGTAAGAAAAATCTCGCACATACATAAATTTTTTTTGCACGCCCTCCAAAATGCAGGACGCAGAACATTGATAAAAACTCTGCCGTTATTTTATAGAAAGTTCAAGCAGAAAAATTATTTGACCGTCTATAATATAAATCTGTTTTATCCCCATTTTCTTATGGCAAAATTTAAGAAAATTTTAAAAGTCACCGAATTTTGTTAATACTGCACGATTTGCTGATATGATTTGGGTGTTATAACAATAAAAATCACTCAACAAGTGTAAGCTCAGCTTTATGGTAATGCCTGCGGCTGTTTATATATTGCAAAAGCCGCCCTTTTTACGGGGCGGCTTTGTGAATATGATAATCAAACTATAAGAACAAGTTCTTATTATGCAAGATACTTTTTGAGTACTTCTGCCTTGTCGGTCTTTTCCCACATAACGTCCAGATCCTCGCGTCCCATATGTCCGTATGCTGCAACGGCTCTGTACTGCGGACGACGCAGCTTCAGCGTTTCAATAATCGCAGCAGGGCGCAGGTCAAATTCTTTCTGAACAGCTTGCGCAATAGCTTCGTCCGAAATCTTACCGGTGCCGAATGTGTCCACCATTACCGATACGGGGTGTGCAACACCGATGGCATAAGCAAGCTGGATTTCCACTCTTTCGGCAAGTCCTGCGGCTACGATGTTCTTTGCAACATAGCGTGACATATACGCAGCGGAACGGTCAACCTTTGTCGGGTCTTTTCCCGAAAATGCTCCGCCGCCGTGACGGGAATAGCCGCCGTATGTATCAACGATAATCTTACGTCCCGTAAGTCCCGAATCGCCCATAGGTCCGCCTACTACAAAGCGGCCTGTCGGATTTACGAAATACTTGGTGTTTTCGTCAAGCAGCTCTGACGGAATGGTGGTCTTTATCACCTTTTCGATAATGTCGGCTCTTATCTGCTCAAGCGAAGCGGACGCAAAGTGCTGGCTGGATACAACAACAGTGTCAACACGCACGGGTTTGTTGCCATCGTACTCTACTGTTACCTGTGTTTTTCCATCGGGGAGCAGATACGGGATAGTGCCGTCCTTGCGGACATCGGTAAGCTTCTTGGCAAGCTTATGTGCAAGCGAAATCGGCATAGGCATAAGTTCGGGTGTTTCCGAGCAAGCGAAGCCGAACATCATACCCTGATCGCCTGCGCCTGTGTCGTTGGCGTTTTCCTCTCTGCCCTCAAGCGCGTTGTTTACGCCCATTGCAATATCGGGCGACTGCTTGTCCAGAATGGTGAAAACCGCACAGGAAGAAGCGTCAAAGCCGTATTCGCTGGAAGTATAGCCGATTTCACGGATAGTGTCACGGACGATTGTCGGAATATCAACGTTTGCGGTAGTTGTAATCTCGCCCATTACGTTTACCATACCAGTTGTTGTGGTGGTTTCGCAGGCAACTCTGCCCATGGGGTCCTGCTCCAGTATTGCGTCCAGTATTGCGTCTGAAATGTTATCGCAGATTTTGTCGGGGTGTCCTTCTGTTACGCTCTCGGAAGTAAAAAGTTTTTTAAAGCTCATAATTTTTTCCTTTCTCACATTGCTTTAATGCCTGATAACTCAATAAAAAAACTCGCCCATAATACAGGAGCGAGCAGCAGTTTTTCTGTTCACTCCTCATCTCTCGGTAGGAAAACCTCCGCAGGAAGTAGCACCGTGCTTTAGCAATGCAAAATGTGTCTGCATCTGAAACAAAGTCGGTTGCCGGGCTTCATAGGGACCAGTCCCCCGTATCCGACATCTGCACCGCCGCAGACGTCAGAACTCGAAGCCGCTCTTGATAAGGCTGTTTCGTATTGTAGTATAACATATATAAGACTTGTTGTCAATAGTTTTTCGACAATTTTCAAAAAAGTTTTTGAGTGGAAAAAATCCTCTTGACAAAATCTGCGGAATACTGTATAATAAGTAAGATATGAGTGTACTTGTGGCTTTTATGTAATCACAAGATAAGATTGAACGTGTTTTGCACGGACATCGGAATTACCTGAACGCCGCTTGACTGCGGCGTTTTTTCTGTAAAAAGAGAAAAAGCCTGAAAAAGAAAGGAAACAATATGAAACTGCTTCTGAAGAACGGATATGTGGTGGATCCCGTTAACAATTTCGAGGGAAAAGCCGATATTCTGGTAAAAGACGGGATTATAGCAAAGTGCGCTGAAAATATTCCCGAAAACGCTGATAAGGTTATCGACTGCACAGGGAGAACGGTAATTCCCGGAATTTGCGATATGCACGTTCATCTGCGCGACCCCGGTCAGACACACAAGGAGGATATCCTTACAGGCTGTGAAGCTGCTGCGGCAGGCGGCGTTACCGCTGTTGCGTGTATGCCCAATACCAATCCCACTGTTGACTGCCCCGAAGTCGTAAAGTACATTCTTGATAAAGCGAAAAACGCCAAGGCTAAGGTTTATCCCGTAGGCTGTATCACAAAGGGACTTAAAGGCGAGGAACTGTGCGATTATGAGGCGCTTAAAGCGGCAGGCTGTGTGGCGGTATCCGATGACGGAAAGCCCGTGCTTAACGCTGCAACTATGGCGAAGGCTATGGTAAAGGCACATTATGCAGGACTGAAAGTAATTTCCCACTGTGAGGACCCCGACATTATCGCAGGCGGTATCGTAAACGCAGGTGAAGTCAGCCGCGAACTCGGCATCAAGGGTATGAGCCGTATGTCCGAGGATATTATGACCGCCCGTGAGATACTGATGGCGGCAGATATGCAGGTGCCTATTCATATAGCGCACGTTTCAACATTCAACAGTATGCTGTGTGTAAGGCTCGGCGCACAATACGGGGTAATGGTGACGAGCGAAACCGCTCCGCACTATTTCACTATGACCGATGAGAAAATCCGCCTTAAAGACGCTGATTACAGAATGAACCCTCCGCTGCGCACCGACCGTGATGTTGAAGCTATCACCGAGGGTGTGTGCGATGGCACGATAGACTGCATAGTAACCGACCACGCTCCGCACTCTCCCGAAGAAAAAGCGGACTTTGAGAAAGCGCCAAATGGCGTTGTGGGACTGGAAACTTCTCTTGCGGCTACTCTTACTCAGCTGTATCACACGGGCAAGATTTCGATGAAGCGGATAGTACAGATGATGTGCGTAAACCCACGCACCATTCTTGGAATATCGGGCGGCAGCTTTTCGGAGGGTATGCCTGCGGATATCGCCATATTCGACCCCGATGAGGAATGGACGGTGGACGTGGAGAAGCTCCACTCGAAGTCGAAGAACTCCTGCTTTAAGGGAATGACGCTTAAAGGCAAAGTGAAGATGACAATTCTTGATGGAAACGTTGTTTTCGAGGAAAAATAATTGCATATTATTATTGAAAAACAATGCGGAAAACCGCACGGATATAAAAAGGAGATAGCTTATGTCACTGGACAGAATGATTGAGAAGATTGAAAAGACCCAGAACCCCACCGTTGCAGGACTTGACCCGAAACTGGATTATGTTCCCGATTATATCAAAGAGAAGTGCTTTGATAAGTACGGTGAAACATTAAAGGGCGCGGCAAAGGCACTGCTGGAGTTCAACAAGGGTCTGATTGACGCACTGTATGATATTGTGCCTGCTGTAAAGCCACAGGCAGCTTACTATGAAATGTACGGCACTGCGGGCGTTAAGGCACTCTACAAAACTCAGGAGTATGCGCGCTCAAAGGGAATGTACGTTATCACAGACGGCAAGCGCAATGACATAGGCACTACAATGCAAGCATATGCTACCGCTCACCTTGGCAAGGTGAAAGTGGGAAGTCACGAGTACGAGCCGTTTTTGGGCGACGCTCTTACGGTAAACGGCTATCTCGGCAGCGATGGAATAAAGCCGCTTATCAATGTATGCAATGAATATGACAAGGGAATTTTCGTGCTTGTAAAGACTTCTAATCCCTCTAGCGGTGAGCTTCAGGATAAAGTTCTTGATGGCGCAGACAGCGTTTACGGATTTATGGGCGAGATGTGCGAGAAGTGGGGCGAGGAACTCCCCGGAAAATATGGTTACAGCGGTGTAGGCGCAGTTGTGGGCGCAACCTATCCCGAACAGATAAAGCAGCTGCGTGCAGCATTGCCTCATACATTCTTCCTTATCCCCGGATATGGAGCGCAGGGCGCTTCTGCAAAAGATATTTCTGCAGCGTTCGACAGCCGTGGACTGGGCGGTATTGTAAACAGCTCCCGCGGTATTATGTGCGCATATCAGAAACAGGGCGTGCCTGAGCGTGATTATGCGCTTGCCGCAAGAGCGGAAGCTATCCGTATGAGAGATGAAATAATGGGTATTGTAGGAAAAATCAGTCTTTAAGCCATTAATCCATTCGGAGGAACAAAATGATTTTTGAGAACAAAAGAAAAGCGTTCCTTGTGCTTGCGGACGGCACTGTCTTTGAGGGTAAGGCGTTTGGTGCAAGAGGACGCACAATAGGAGAAATAGTTTTTACAACCGCTATGGTGGGATATCAGGAAACCCTTACCGACCCGTCATATTGCGGACAGATAGTAACGCAGACTTTTCCGCTTATCGGAAATTACGGCGTGAATAAAATCGACCCTGAAAGCCGTGGCAGTGCGGTTTCGGGATATGTGGTGCGTGAGTATTGCGAAATCCCGTCGAACTTCCGCTGTGAGGGCGATATCAACAGCTATCTTGAGGGACTTGGAATAATCGGCATTTACGATATAGATACAAGAGCGCTTACACGCATTATCCGTGAGAGCGGCGTTATGAACGGTGCGATTATAAGCGAGGACGGGGATTTCGACAAAGATGCTCTCTTGACGGAAATAAGAGCCTACACGGTAAGCGGTGCAGTGGCTGCCGTTTCCGTAAAGGAAAAGGAGTTTTTCAAAGCGGATAATCCGAAGTACAGGGTTGTGCTTATGGATTACGGCTATAAGTTCAATATCCGCAGAGAACTTTTAAAGCGTGGCTGTGATGTTGTGGTAATGCCGCACAATGCGTCTGCGGCGGAAATACTTGCCGAAAATCCCGATGGCATAATGCTCTCGAACGGACCTGGCGACCCTGCCGAGAATGTGGAGTCGATAAACACTCTTAAAGAACTTATTTCCGCTAAAATCCCGACATTCGGAATTTGCCTTGGACATCAGCTGCTTGCTCTTGCAAACGGTGCAAAAACCGAAAAGCTGAAGTACGGTCATCGTGGCGGAAATCAGCCTGTGCGTGACATTGCGTTGGACAAGACGTTCATCACTTCTCAGAACCACGGCTATGCGGTTATAGCAGATACTATACCCGTTCAGGCAGGCGAGGTTTCGCACGTCAACGGAAATGATGGAACGTGTGAGGGTGTGCGTTATAAAAATGCTCCTGCGTTTACGGTGCAGTTCCACCCCGAAGCGTGCGGCGGTCCTCACGATACATCATATCTGTTTGACGAGTTTATCGCACTTATGCAGAATAACAAGAGATAACAAGAGGTAAGGGAGAAAATTATGCCTTTAAGATCAGATATAAAAAAGGTGCTTGTAATAGGCTCGGGTCCTATTGTAATCGGTCAGGCGGCAGAGTTTGACTATGCGGGAACGCAGGCTTGCCGTGCTTTGAAATCCGAGGGACTGGAGGTTGTGCTTATAAACTCCAATCCTGCAACCATTATGACGGATAAGAATATGGCGGACAAGGTTTATATCGAGCCGCTTACTCTTGAAGTGGTAAAACGTGTAATAGAGATTGAAAAACCCGACTCTGTACTGTCAAACCTTGGCGGTCAGACGGCTCTTACGCTGTCTATGCAGCTTGCCGAGAGCGGCTTTCTTGCAGAACATAACGTAAAGCTGCTGGGTTCTAATCCCGAAACCATTCACAAGGCAGAGGACAGGCAAGCATTTAAGGACACAATGGAGAAAATCGGTCAGCCGTGCATTCCGTCAAAGGTTGTCGAGGATATAGACAGCGCAATGGCATTTGCCGAGGAGATAGGCTATCCCGTTATCGTGCGTCCTGCGTTTACGCTTGGCGGTACGGGCGGCGGTATTGCCGAAACCCGTGAAGAACTCCACGAAATCGCCACCAATGGACTGCGCTTGTCGCCGATTACGCAAATCCTTGTGGAGAAGTGCATTTCGGGTTGGAAAGAAGTTGAGTTTGAGGTAATGCGTGACCGCAAGGGCAACGTTATCACCGTTTGCTCTATGGAGAACTTCGACCCTGTGGGAGTGCATACGGGCGACTCTATTGTCGTTGCTCCGTGCGTTACGCTTGCGGATAAGGAATATCAGATGCTCCGCACGGCGGCACTGGATATTATTCAAGAACTTAAAGTTGAGGGCGGCTGCAACTGTCAGTTTGCGCTGAAACCCGACAGCTTTGACTATGCCGTTATTGAAGTAAATCCCCGCGTTTCACGTTCGTCTGCGTTGGCGTCCAAGGCTACAGGTTATCCGATAGCAAAGGTAGCGGCGAAGATTGCCGTGGGTTATACGCTTGACGAAATTATAAATCAGGTGACGGGCAAGACTTACGCTTGCTTTGAGCCTGCTTTGGATTATATTGTAGTCAAGTTCCCGAAGTGGCCGTTTGACAAGTTCGTTTACGCAAAGAAAACCCTTGGCACTCAGATGAAGGCTACGGGCGAGATTATGGCAATCGCCCCGTCCTTTGAAGCCGGAATGATGAAAGCGGTGCGTTCCATTGAACTTGGAATGGATACGCTTACAAAGAGCGAATTTATTTCGCTTTCCGATGAAGAAGTTCGTGCAAAGCTGCATGATGTGGACGTAGACCGTGCTTTCTGCGTTTTTGAAGCGCTCAAGCGTGGGATTTCTGTTGACGAGATTCACGATATTACAAAGATAGACTGCTGGTTCTTAGCGAAACTCAATAACCTTGTTCAGCTTGAAAAGTGGCTTGCAGACGGCGGACTTACCGAGGAAAAATACAGCGCTGCAAAGAAGTATTGCTATCTTGACAGCACTATTGAGCGGATTTCGGGTCAGAAGCTTGTCGATAAGGGCATTAACCGCCGCCTTGCGGTTTACAAGATGGTTGATACCTGTGCGGCAGAGTTTTCCGCTGATACTCCGTACTTCTATAACACGTTCGACCGTGAAAATGAGGCGGAGGAGTTTATAGACTCACACCCCACCGACAAGAAGCGTGTTATCGTGTTCGGTTCGGGTCCTATCCGTATAGGACAGGGAATAGAGTTCGACTACTGTTCGGTTCATTGCGTGTGGACGCTGAAAGAAGAAGGCTGTGAAGCCATTATCTGCAACAACAACCCCGAAACGGTATCCACCGACTTTGACACAGGCACACGCCTTTATTTCGACCCGCTCACCCGTGAGGACGTTGAAGCGCTTATTGCAACGGAAAAGCCCTACGGCTGCGTTGTGCAGTTCGGTGGTCAGACGGCAATTAAGCTTACAAAGCACTTGAAGGAAATGGGAGTGCGTATTCTCGGAACACAGGCTGAGGATATTGACGCCGCTGAGGACAGAGAACTGTTTGACGAGCTGCTTGAGCGCTGCGGGATACCACGTCCTGCAGGACAGACGGTGTTTACCGAAGAGGAGGCTCTTGCAGCAGCGGAAAAACTCGGTTATCCCGTACTGCTCCGTCCGAGCTATGTATTGGGCGGTCAGAATATGATTATCGCTCACAATGACGCCGATGTTTCGGAGTATATGAAGATAATAACCGCTCATAAGCTGGAAAACCCTGTGCTTATCGACAAATATATGATGGGAACGGAAGTAGAGGTTGACGCAGTATGCGACGGCGAGGATTTCATTATTCCCGGAATTATGGAACACGTTGAAAGAGCGGGCATTCACAGCGGCGACAGCATTTCTACTTACCCGTGCCAGAATCTTTCGGCACATATAAAGAAGGTTATTGTGGACTATACGGAGCGGCTTGCCAAGGCGCTGCACGTTGTGGGTCTTGTGAATATCCAGTATGTCGTTTATAATCACGAAGTTTTTGTAATAGAAGTAAACCCACGTTCGTCACGCACTGTGCCGTATATCAGCAAGGTTACGGGCGTGCCTATGGTGGATCTTGCAACCAAAATCTGCCTTGGCAAAAAGCTGCGTGATATGGGGTACAAGAGCGGACTTATCCCGAATGCGGAATATGTCGCTGTTAAAGTTCCTGTGTTCTCATTTGAGAAACTCCACGATGTGGATAACCAGTTGGGCCCTGAGATGAAGTCCACGGGTGAATGCCTTGGAATTGCAAGGACGTTTGATGAAGCGTTGTTCAAGGGACTTACTGCGGCAGGGTATAAGTTCACGCTGCCCGACGGGAAAAATCCCGATTCTCCCGATGGAAGTTACGGCGTACTTATTTCTGTGCGTGACAGCGACAAGAACGAAATTATCGAAATTGCGTCACGTTTTGAGGAACTTGGCTTTACTATTTACGCAACGGGCGGCACGGCGTCTGTGCTTAACCGTAATATGATAGCCGCAAACCACGTTTACCGCATTCATGAGGAGAAAGAACCGAATGTTATAACGCTCCTTGAAAGCGGAAAAATAAGCTATGTTGTATCCACTTCCGAAACGGGCAGAAATCCCTCTCTTGACAGTGTGCGTATGAGAAGGAAAGCGGTAGAGCGTTCTATTATATGCCTTACCGCAATAGATACCGCAAACGCACTGCTTGAGTGTCTGGAGTCCAACAGGAGCATTGAGGACGTGGAACTTGTGGATATCACTAAAATATGAAAATTGCAGGATTTAAAGTAAAATTCCGCTACAAGCCTGCACGGATAATAAGCGATATGCTGTCGCTTGGGGTGTGCCTCTTTGCGGTGGTAAGCACCATTCTCTTTGTGGAACGTTTTCCCGAACTTAAAAATATTATGTTCCGTGCGGATTTAGTGAAGCTATGGGCATTTCCTGCGGCAATGGCTGTTCCGATTGTTGTGTATGCGGTGCTTGTGCATACAAATCACAGCTTTTCAAAATATGCCGTTACCGCTGAGAATGCGCAGAGCGTTTACGAATGGTTTGCATTTGCGGTATCGCTGTGCAATCTGCCGCTGCTGATACTTATAGCGGATCTGATGACTACGTTTCAGGCGAGATTGTCGGGAAGTGAAGTATCGTGGTTCAGCATGAATTACATTTTGTATATCCTGCTTGCGGCGATAATAATCCGCTTTTCGATGCACAGAATAAAATCGCTTACAAAGCCTGCTGACAAACCACAGCAGGCAGAAAGCAGAATTAAAATAAGGGTGCGAACCCTTGACGATGATAATAAGAAAGGGAAATAAAGGTTATGAGTTATACTTGCGGCACATATCCCATTATTCATAAGCAGAACCTTGCAAAGGAAATTTTTTCCTTTGTGGTGAAAGCACCCGAAATAGCAAAAAATGCGTCGGCAGGACAGTTTGCGAATATCGCAGTGTCGGGTTATACGCTGCGCCGTCCTATTTCAATATGCGGCTTTGACGCAGAAAGCGGCGAGGTGCGTTTTGTGTTTGAGGAACGTGGAAAGGGAACGGCAGAGCTTGCAAAACTGCATGAGGGCGACTGCATGGATATACTCGGCCCTTTGGGACACGGCTTTGAAATCCCCAAAAGCGGAAAAATTATCGTTATAGGCGGCGGCATCGGTACGCCTCCGCTGCTGGGAGTGGCGAAAACAACAAAGGTGGAGGCTATCCTTGGTTTCCGTGACCGCACGAGAGTAATCCTTGAGGACGACTATATGAAAGCTACGGACGGCGATACTACGATTTGCACAGATGACGGAAGTTACGGACTGCACGGAGTGGTTACACAGCCGCTTGCCGAAAAACTGAAAAACGGCGGCTATTCGGCTGTTATGGCTTGCGGTCCGGAGCCTATGATAAAGGCGGTTATAAAAACCTGCGAGGAATATAACGTTCCGTGTCAGGTATCCCTTGAACAGCGTATGGGCTGCGGTGTGGGTGCGTGCGTTGTCTGCTCGTGTATGACCGTGCGTGACGGCAAGGAGTTCTATTCTCGTGTGTGCAAGGACGGACCTGTATTCAAGGCAGAGGAGGTAAAGTTCAATGGCTGACGTTATTCATAATGAAGCGGATTTATCCGTGAAAATCGCAGGAGTAGAGTTTCAGAACCCCGTTATTACGGCTTCGGGAACTTACGGAAACGGCGAGTGCTATACCGACCTTTACCCGATATCAGAACTTGGTGGTATTTCGTGCAAGGGTATGACTATTTCTCCGAGAATAGGAAATCCGCCGCCACGCATTGCAGAGTGCGCTTCGGGTATTCTCAATTCTGTGGGACTGCAGAATTACGGAGTGGATACCTTTATCGAATATTATCTTCCGACTCTAAAAAAAGAGGGCGGAAAGTGTGTTATTATCGCAAATGTTGCAGGCGCCGTGATTGACGATTATGTAAAAGCGGCTGAAGCGCTTGATAAATCCGATATTGATATGATAGAGCTGAATATTTCCTGCCCGAACGTCAAGGCAGGCGGAGCGGCTTGGGGAGTATCGGCAGATGGTGCGGCAAGCGTTACCCGTGCCGTCCGTGCGGCGACGAAAAAGCCGCTTGTGGTAAAACTCACCCCGAATGTAACGGACGTTACCGAAATCGCAAAGGCAGTTGAAGCGGAGGGGGCAGACGCAATCTCTCTCATCAACACGCTGCTGGGTATGAGAATTGATATCCGCACAAAACGACCGGTTTTACGCAACAATACCGGCGGACTGTCGGGAGCGGCAGTATTCCCTGTGGCAGTGAGAATGGTTTGGCAGTGCTATAACGCTGTTAAAATTCCGATAATCGGTCTGGGCGGAATTTCCACTTGGGAGGACGCAGTAGAGATGATGCTTGCGGGTGCGAGCGCAATTCAGGTTGGAACTGTGCTTATGAGCGACCCGTATGCACCGATAAAGATAATAGACGGACTGTCGGAGTATATGACCTCAAACGGTGTGAAGTCGCTGTCTGAACTTACGGGAGCGGTGAAGCCGTGGTAAGTTCACATGATGAAGAATTATCCCGTACTGTGTCACTTGTCGGCGAGGACGCAGTAAATAGGCTGCTGAATACAAAAATCGCAGTTTTCGGACTGGGCGGTGTGGGCGGCTATGCCGCTGAGGCTTTAGTCAGAAGCGGAGTGGGTACGCTTGATATCGTGGACGGCGACACCGTATCGCTGTCGAATATCAACCGCCAGATTATTGCACTTCACAGCACTGTTGGAATGCTGAAAACGGACGTTTGCGAGCAGCGATTTCGCGATATCAACCCCGATATCAGGCTGCGGAAATTTCCGTTGGTATTCAGCGAGCAAACCGCTGATAAGTTTGATTTTTCCGAATATGATTACGTTGTTGACGCAATTGACGATGTAAAAGCTAAAGTGCTGCTGGCGGTGAAATGTCAGCAGGCAGGCACGCCCATAATAAGCTCAATGGGTGCAGGCAATAAACTGCACCCCGAGATGTTTCGCGTGGCGGATATTTACAAAACGTCTGTGTGTCCGCTTGCACGAACTATGCGTACTGAACTGAAGAAACAGGGAATAACTGGTCTTAAAGCGGTTTTCTCCACGGAAGAACCGTATGTAAAGGGAAGAAGAGTTCCTTCAAGCATTGCATTTGTTCCGTCAGCGGCAGGTCTTGTAATAGCAGGAGAAGTTATTCGGGAAATTTGTGGGATTTAATCGAAAAAATATTGGCATAAACTCTTGACAATCTCTTTGAAGTATGATACAATATATTCAGATGATTTACAATATATGTAAATATCGTTTGAGCTGTAATTATTGCGTGAAGTGAAAAGGGGGCTGTCGTGATGTTTTGCCAGCATTGTGGAAAGTGTATTGATGATGGAACTCGTTTCTGTCCGTTCTGTGGAAATGAAGCGGATTCTCCTGCTGAGTTTATGGAAATAGCCGATTACAGTGAAGAAAGCTCAGAACAAAATGTTTTCTCGGCAACTGACGCACAGCCTGCTGAAGAATATAAGGACGTTGCTGCAGATATTTCGCAGCCGTTGTTTGCTGAAAATTCTGAAACTATTGTGAATAGCGGAAATATTGAAAATGACGCTGTTAAATCGGTGGCAGTGAAAAAGCAGAAGCGTTCTGTTAAGAAAGCAGGCACGGGTGTTACTGTTGTTGTATGCGCTCTGTTTATGGTTCTGACGTTTGTGCTGACGGCGTGCGTTTCGGCAATGTGGGCGGCAAGGGAAATACTGAGCGGCGGAATATTGTCGGATATGGCATTAGATATTGATCCGCTGCCGATTAAAGTCGGAGATTTGATTACAGATGTCGGCGAACTTGACAGCACATTGAAGCAAATCGGAATTTCTGAGGGCGCAAACGGTATTTCTGCTGATGATACCGTGGGCGAGGTAATCGAAAACTCTTTTAGAAAGTATGGCCTGACTGAAGATAATGTGGAACAGTTTCTTGAGGAATCCGCAATGCTGCCATATATTTCTGAGATTGTTCAATCGTATGAGAATTATTTGCTGACCGGAGAGGATAATGACGTCGTAAGGGAGAAGAAGCTCAAAGCTGTTATTCTTGAGTGCGTTGACTATGCCAAAAGAGAATTCGGAGTAAAGTTTGCAGATGATATGGAAGCGCAGATTGACAAAGCGCTTAAAGAAAACAAGGATATTATCCGTTCTGTTAATCCCTCTGAAAGCCTTGGCGCAGGCGGTGAGTATATACGATATCTTTTCATTTTACCGGTGCTGTTTGGCGTAAGCATTATTACAATTGCAGCAGCGGTTCTTGCAGGGGTCATTACAAAACGCATTGACGCAGCGTTGATAACGCTTGGCGTACCGACTTTGCTGTTTGGTGGAGCATTTTTATTCGTTGGGCTTTTCCCTCGTGTGGTTATTTCGTGGACGGGTGCGCCGAATGCGCTGTTCGGAGATGGCATGGAAGAAATTGGCTCAGCGTTTACAAAAATCGGTCTTTCAGAGTTTGCGACAGGTGTTGTTCTTATTGCAGGGTTTGTGCTGTGCAAGGTTATAGCTAAGAAAATTGCCGCCGGAGCGCAGAAAGACAGTTCTTCCGCTGTTCAGAATGTATGATAGAATGCTGCTGATTTTAATAATCAGCAGCTTGATATGCGGGTGTGGTGAAACTGGCAGACACGTCAGATTTAGGTTCTGATGCCAAAAGCGTGCAGGTTCAAGTCCTGTCACCCGTACTCAGTTTTTAATCCCGAAAACTTTGGTTTTCGGGATTAAATTTTAACTCAGGCAAGATGTCCCCAAGCCTGCGAACCGAACTTAGTAGTGCTGAACGAAGTTCGATACGCCTGCTGAATGGTAGGTCGTGCCGAACTCGTTCGGTACGACCACGTTAAATGACGGGGCAAGCCCCTTATTGA
>CAZTRH010000038.1:0-18207 GCA_964616605.1 uncultured Ruminococcus sp. | reverse complement strand
GCGCGCCTAGAGTCCGTACTGAACTTCGTTCAGCACTACTAAGTTCGGTTCGCAGTCTTGGGGACATCTTGCCTAAGTTATATTCGTCAGAACAAGCCACCGACTGTCAACATCTGACAAAAACAGATTAACATTTTCAGGACTGCACCGTGCATTTTGTTTTACAAATTTGCGGTGCAGTGATTATTCAACCCGAAATTTTCTTCATTTCCTCAACCGAAAACTCTCTTTTTTTGAAGTAATACTTTATATCATCATCTGTGATTTTCCTCAGAACACGGCACGGATTTCCCGCCGCAACCACATTTTCGGGAATATCACAAGTCACTACGCTGCCTGCGCCTATTACTGTTCCTTTTCCGATATTCACTCCGGGGCATATCACAACACTTCCGCCTATCCAGCAATCATCACCTATCGTAATTGGAATACCATATTCGTACATCGAATTTCGTGCTTTCGGGTGAATGGGGTGTCCTGCAGTGTAAATAGACACATTCGGTGCTATAAACACATTATCGCCGATAACTACGTCTGCGACATCAAGCACAGTCATATTATAATTCGCAAAGAAATTCTTTCCTACTTTTATATTTTTTCCAAAATCGCAGTGAAACGGCGGCAGAACTGTGATATTTTCACCTGCGCTGCCAAGTACGTCCAATATCAATTCATCAAGACGCTGTTTCCAGTCATCGCACTGAAAATCGAAATTATTGAATTTATATAATTTGCGCTTTGCGTCAAGCATCAATTTCCGACAATAATCATCGCTTATATAAGGCTTTCCCATAAGCATATTATTATAATTCTGATTTTCCATTATCTTCCTCCGTAATAATATCCTTTGACTTATTTACAATACCAATTGCAATAAACAACAGTGCAAGTATTATAACTCCTGCAAAGCCGAAAACAATGCCTGTTATTAAACCGTCAGGAACAAATGATAAAATAATAGTATGTTCTCCTTGCGGCACTCTCACACACATAAAAGTATCGTCAACAGCGGGAAGAATATCAGTTTTCTCTCCGTCAATAGTCACAGACCAACCGCCCTCAAACGGAATGGAGGCAAACAACGCACAGTCTTTTTCAGCGTTTACAGTTATCTTAAGCTTCGAAGTTCCCGTTCGTTCAACCGTTGTACTGCTGTTCATTGCAGAAATACACTGATGAAATTCATTCATTACATCGCCGTCAAGCCAGCAGAACATTGCTTTCTCAATATACACTGCGTCCTTATACAAATTCAGCTGAACTGTGAAAGTTTCTCCTTCCTCATAAGTTCCGAGATAAACAATACTGTGGTTTTCATTCTCAAAATAGTTTTTCAGATACTCACCATTCAGATACAACCCACATTCACGCTCGTAGTTTGTCGGCATATACATATAAGCAGCTCCGCTGTGTGGCATAACCACTTCATATTTAATGCATGCCGAGTCATTCTCACTGCGTTTTTTATAAGAAAAATGATTATCAGTGGTAGTGCCGATATTGATATTTTCATAATCCAGAGTATAATCGCTTATCTGATGATAAAACAGTTCCACCCCTCCTGACAATGCCCGTGCGAGCGACTCCTGTGCGTCAAACGGCGAAGAATTATCAAGTCTGGAACCGACTATATCCAAATCTGCAAGGAAAGCCATCGGAAAAACATCATCGTTTTTAAACACCGAGATTTCGTCATTTGTCAATACCCTGTTATCATAAGGAACTGTGACATCATTTTTTGAAAGAACATACTTTATACCGAAAATATCGTCTGTAAGCAGTGTTGCGCCGTCATATCTCGAATAATGATCCCTTGCACCGTAACCAAGCTTTTTCATAGCAGCCAGAACTTTTGCATTATATGTTGAGGAACTGTGAGATACTCCGTACAGTCCCGTACTCAACGGGTCGTTTACTGTGCGGTGGTATGTTTTTTCCATTCGGTAAAAACTGCCGTCCATTTCCTTTATGCTGTCGGCGACTTCACGTGTTTTCGGAATAATATCCGTGTACGACGCACGGGAAGAATAGTAAATATCTTTGTGTGCATTACGGAATGTCATCTCCGTATTTACAAACAATTCAACCCCCACTGTTGCCGCAAGAACAAAAACCGACACAATCCTCTTCGCCTGTATGTTTTTGCAGGATATAACAGCAGCGCATACAGCCGAAATAACCGCAAGGAAAATAATCGGGATAACCACGGTTAAATCATCTTCGGAATAATCTATAAACACCAACACTCCAAGCAAGGCGGCAAACACCGCTCCCAGACTCCGTGTTTTCAGTCTGTTTCTTTTCTCAAACGCCTCAGCCGCAAAAATCACCAACAGAAATATTACGCAAAAGCTATATCTGTACGGCATCCACACAGGCACTTGTCCGCCGTGCCACATCATGTCAACAGGCTTTACGAACATAGACAGTGCGAGTACTCCAAGCAATGCTCCACCCGAAATCCTTGTTCTGAGCGGCACCTCTCCGCAAGCGAAATACAGCACAACAAAAATCAAAGCAAGAGTGCCGCAATAAATCATTGGCATTCCTTCAGGACGAATAGTGTCATATGTTGCAGGAAACAGCTTTTCAAGCATATCAGCCAGTCGGAAATTTCTCGTCAGCGAATAATCCGGGTCAGGGGCAGATAACTTCCCAAGCGACAACGATTTATAAACGGGAATAATCAGCGGACAGCTCATCAGAATTGCCGCCACGGACGAAAATCCATATACTCCCACTGCCCCCGCAATCTCTTTATGTTCTCTTGCCTTGCATCTTCCGCAAAGTATATAGTAAAAAAAATAAAGCGCAGAAAAAATGCCGCACATAAAACCGATATAATAATTGGCATAGAATATATACAAAAGCGGAATGACATACGGCAGTATTTTGCGCTTGTCACAGGCAAGCTCCACACCCATTACAATAAACGGCAAAGCTATCATACCGTCCAGCCACATAGGATTTATGGACTGCGCCGTGAAATATCCCGACAGTGCATACATCATTGAAAACAGCACAGTCGTATAGTCGGATAAGCTTCTTTTCTTCTTCAGATAAAAAGAAGCCGCCAGACCGCACGCCGCACACTTTGCCAAAATCATCACAAGCAGTCCCTCGGTAATGCTTTCGCGAGGAAAAAGCCATACTACAAAATTGAACGGACTTGCAAGGTAATAGGCAAACAATCCGAAAAACTCACCCGAAAACGATCTGCTCCAGCTGTAGAAAATACTCTCCTCGCCTGCAAAAACGTCATACATATATTCAAAGTAGCTTACATACTGTGCATTCAAATCAAGCGCAAGCACAGACTTCTGACCGAACGGATACACTCCGAACGCTATATAAGCAAGCATAAGTATAGCAGTCGGAATAAACGCAGCAAGGAAATATGCCTTATTTTTAATTATAAATTTCACGATATTATCAAGAATTTTTTTCATAAGTCAGTCGTTTTTCCTTTCGTTATGCGTTGGCTGGTTTTTCGTTTATAGAAAGCGCTCCCTCTTCAACATATGCCTCAATATTCCTGCCGCCGCCATTGAAATTGAAGGTATAACTGCCAAGCGGTGCGAACTTGCTCAAAGAGCAGTCGCAATAGCCGCTCTTGGTTTCAAAGTCAACGCTGAACTGCGTTTCAGACGATACACAAAGCTCTACATTTCCCCTTCGGGAATGAATTTTCGTTCCATCTGCAAGCATTTCAAAATCCACCGATACATCTCCGCTTATCGTTGAAATATTCATTCGTGAAATAACGTCGTCCAACAAAATATCACCACTGTTGCTGCTGACAGTTATAGACTGTGCGTCAATGCGTCCTGCATTTATGCTTCCCACTCCCGTATAAACTTTAATTTCACGGTATGCCCGTTCGGGAAGATACAAATACAGCATATAATCCGACTCATCGCCTGTAAAAAGCGATACCACAAGTTTGCTGCTTTCGGTAAGTGAAATACTGTTGTCGCCAATCTCATAATCAAGCGGCTTGTCGTTTTTATAAACTACTTTAAGATTTTCTCCCTCATACGGCACAAGCGTCACCGTCATGCGGCTTACATCGACCTCAATGTAATCGCATACTTCAAACAGCAGTTCTTCCTGAGCAAGTATTCCGTGTTCGTCATTACGAAATTTGTAAGTCAACGCGCCAAAACATATTGTTCCCAGCAGCGCAATTATTAAAAGTCGGTTAATCACTTTTTCCATTATCGTTACAATCCTCGTTTTTATCAGAAACAGTTTCTGCAAGACTTCCGCTGTCGCATTCAGTGTAATTGAACTGCTCCTGTTCAGACAACTCACATATTCGTTCGCAGTAATTTCTTGTACGAATAAAAAAACGTGATACAGCATAACCGATTTTCACAGCAAGCAACACAATAACGACAGAGAAAAAAAACGCAGTAAGTCCACCGAACAGCATTACCGTAGGCGCAATACCGCTTATAATATAATCTGCCCCAAACACCAGAACCGCCACTCCGAACACAGCCATAACAATTCCGCACGCCAGTCCAAGCACTGCCGCACACAGCATAACAAACATCACAGCAAAGCACATCACGAACACAATCGCAAACAATGCGCATCGCATAAAAATTTTAAAATTATTCACACTAATCAACCAGTCTGCATAAATTTCCGTTCCGCAGCCAACGCAACAACAGCACGGTCACTGATGATAGTATATCACATTTTAAACTCAATGTCAAATCACAGAAAACACAGCAGTTTAAGACTCAATCCCCAACTGATCGCAAATCTCAATCATTGCAAGATAATAAACATCAGGCGCAAGATGTACGCCGTCACCTGCGTCATAATCATCGCACAGCATTCCGCGGCTGTCAGTTACTACATATGCAAAATCTATATAGCGCACTCTCTGTGTATAATTTGCGGCTATCATATCCTTCAACGAATTGTTGAACAGCGTAATGCGTTCGTTCGGCGTAAAGTCAGAATTTACAGGAGTCATTGCCAGAACGCACACTTCCGCCTGTGAATTTTCAAGTGAGTAATCTATGATATCTTTGTAATTTTTAGCATACTGCTCGGCTGAAATTATATTAACATCATTCATACCCATCCACAGGAAAATACGATCGGGATTTTTCTCCGAAATGGCATCAGCATACGATTTCACTTCTCCGAAGTACTTTATCTCGCTTTCAAAGAAATTCCTCGTACCGACAGAGCCTGCCGCATACGAATTTTTCCAGCTTGTAAGTCCATAAGAACTAAATCCGCTGCAAATACTGTCACCAACAAAAAGAGAATTATCTGCCAGTTGTTTCTGATTATCCGACAGCTTCAGTTTCCAGTGTTCACCATATGTAAGACGCAGTTGCAGTTCACGAAGTCTTGGATCGTTTGTTACAACAGGTTCGCTTGTTGATACAGTACTTTCTTCAGACGAAGAACTGCTTGTGATGCTGTCTGGTACGGAAAACGTGGAGCTGTCGGAAACCGAATTGTCTGAATTATCCGGAATTTCGGTATCATAACTGTTCAATTCGTCCGAAGAAACGGAATTGTTATAGGACGTTCCGCTCAGACCGTATGCAGGCGTTTCAGTCGGATTAAAGCTCAGCACACAGGCAATAATCACAGCAAGGATAAGAATTATTACTACAACGCACACAATAAGTATTTTTCTGATATTATCAAGCATTATTTATCACCCCACGGAAATATTCAGAATACAGAAATAGCCGCAGCGTCATCTCAGGAAGAAGCAGCGGCTATATTAAAATTCTGGGACAGAAGAAAATTACTTCTTCTTAGACTTTGCAGCAGGAGCCTTAGCCTTTGCAGGTGCAGTCTTTTCAGCAGCTTTGGGAGTTTCCTTAGCGTCAGCTGCCGCTGTTTCCTTAACAGCAGCCTTGGGAGCTTCCTTGACCTCAGCCTTTTCTGCCTTCTCCACCTTTTCAGCCTTCTTTGCTGCGGCAGGCTTAGCCTCGTCCTTCTTGGCAGCAGTTTTTGCGGCAGGCTTCTTGTCAGCAGCCTTTGCGGTTGACTTTGCAGCGGACTTCTTTGAAGGGATAAGACACTCAAGAGCCATAAGCTTTGCAGCCTCGCCGCTCTTAACCTTTACAAAACCATCTTCAACAGCCTTTGCAAACGAAATCTCACCTGCAAACATCTTAGCAACAGTTTCAGCAGTAGCCTCAACCTCGCAGTTGTTGTCGGTGTAACGATAAGGTGCAACGCTCAGCTCACCATCTCTCACAGCAACGTAAATATTGTCATCAGGCTCCTCGGAAATAAGGGAGAAGGAAACCAAAACGTTATCCTGAAACTTCTTAGCCTTAGTCTTACCGGACTTAATGCTCTCCCAAACCTTTTCAGCCAATTCTACTTTGTTCATAATATCCTCCAATTCATATACAGGTCAGAGTTTTTCTGAATTTGAAATGAATGCGGCAATGCGCACTCCGATATGCTTGTTAGCTTTTTATCATTATACCACATCACTTTCAAAAATTCAATAGTCAATATTTATAAAATTACTCCGATTTTGAGTATAATTTACAGAAATTGCACAAAACAATCATTCATTCCGGATTGAATTTACCTGATATATTATACGGCAAGACATTTCAAACGCGCTTATAAAACCGTACAGAACGGGCATTATACATTTCAAGATATAATGTAATTCACAGGAGGTATTACACAAAATGATTCTGCGAAAAATTCTACTGTTTGCCGTCATTTTAATTGTCACTTCAACAGGCGCAGTCTGCACTTACGCAAAAGAACTGTCCGGCTGCTTTATGCTATGAAAGAACAGCGGGTGTTATTCTTAAAAAAATACGAATATAAAAATTTCAAAAAGCCCTTGCGTTTTTATAAGTTATATGATATAATGATGATAATTGACAAAAAAGAAGGGACTGATGGCAGGGTTGGATAAAAAGCCTGTTCTTTACGGCTATAACAATCTCACAAAAACGCTCAGCTTTAATATTTATGATGTGTGCTATGCCAAAAGCGAACGTGAGCAGAAAGACTATATTGCTTATATTGATGAGCAGTACAATTCAGAACGTCTGACCGGTATTCTGTGTGCAGTTACAGAAAAAATCGGTGCAACTGTGCTTAATATTTCAAAGCAGGACTACGATCCGCAAGGTGCGTCCGTAAACGTGCTGTTTGCAGAAGGCAGGGTCGATCCCGACCATATTGATTCGTCCTGCAACAGAGGTATGGGGTATTTCAGTACGATAAACGGCGAAACAATACACGCTCATCTTGACAAGAGCCATATCACCGTACATACATTTCCCGAATATCACCCTGATAAAGCAATTTCGACTTTTCGCGTTGATATAGACGTTGCAACGTGCGGAGAAATCTCACCGCTCAAGACGCTTGATTTTCTTATCGGCTCATTTGACTCCGATATAATAATCATTGATTATCGTGTGCGTGGATTTACTCGTGATGTTACGGGAAAGAAGTGCTTTCTGGACAGCAAGATTTCGTCTATTCAGGAGTTCATCGACCCGGAAACACTTACAAAGTATGACGCTATGGACGTTAATGTTTACCAATCAAACATTTTCCATACGAAAATGCTCATCAAAGAGATTGAACTTCAGAACTATCTCTTTAATACCGATGTATACGAGGTTCATCCGCAGGAGCGGCTTGCTATTACCAACAATCTGCGCCGCGAAATGATTGAAATTTTCAGCGGAATGAACATTTACTGATTGGTGGTGACTGATTTTGACAGAGTTTAAGATGGAT
This sequence comes from uncultured Ruminococcus sp., assembly GCA_964616605.1. Classification (GTDB taxonomy): domain Bacteria; phylum Bacillota; class Clostridia; order Oscillospirales; family Ruminococcaceae; genus CAG-115. The sequence goes on along the minus strand of CAZTRH010000038.1, from coordinate 10,437 downwards.
CAGACTGCCGCACCGCTTTATGAAGCAATGACGGAACACAGGCTCAACCGTGTTGTGCCATTTGATGTTCCGGGACACAAGGGAGGGCGTGGAAACGCCCTTCTTACGCAGTTTCTCGGCAAGGACTGTCTTAAAAATGATGTAAATTCCATGAAGCCGCTCGATAATCTGTGCCACCCTGTTTCCGTAATCAAGCAGGCACAGGAACTGGCGGCTGACGCATTTGGCGCAGAGAACGCATTTTTTATTGTCAACGGAGCAACAGGCGCAGTTCAGGCTATGATTATGAGCGTGTGCAAGCGTGGGGATAAGATTATTCTTCCCAGAAACGTTCACCGCAGCGCAATAAACGCTCTGGTTGTCTGCGGCGCTATACCGGTATATGTAAATCCCGGAGTAAACAGCGAACTCGGCATTCCGCTCGGAATGACTCCCGAAGCCGTAGAAGCCGCTATCATCGCAAATCCCGACGCAAAAGCCGTTCTTGTAAACAATCCGACATATTACGGAATTTGCTCTGATCTCAGACGAATAACCGAAATTGCACATAAACACGGCTTGCGTGTACTGTGTGATGAAGCGCACGGAACGCATTTCTATTTCGGTGAAAAGCTTCCTCCGTCGGGAATGTCGGTCGGTGCGGATATGGCGGCTGTATCTGTTCATAAAACAGGCGGCTCGCTTACGCAGAGTGCGATGGTGCTGATGAACAACGGCGTTAATCCCGATTATGTACGTCAGATCATAAATCTCACGCAAACTACTTCCGCAAGCTATCTTCTGATGGTGTCGCTGGATCTTGCCCGTCAGAATCTGGCGCTTAACGGACGTGAATATTACGCAAAAACTGTTGAAATTGCAGCATATGCACGAAAAGAAATCAACGCAGGCGGCGGCTATTACGCTTTTGGTGAAGAGCTGTGCAATGGTGCGGATTTCTTTGATTTTGACCGCACAAAGCTTTCTATTCATACAAGAGCTATGGGACTTGCAGGAATAGAAGTATACGACCTTTTGCGTGACGAATATGGCATACAGATCGAGTTCGGCGATATCGGAAACATACTCGCCATTATAACAGGCGGCGACAGCAGACTGGAAATTGAGCGGCTGCTCAGCGCATTGTCTGAAATAAAGCGCCTGTATTCACGCTCACCTGTCGGACTGTTCGACCACGAATACATCAATCCTATCGTAGAGCTTGCCCCACAGGAAGCGTTTTATGCAGAGCAGGAATGCCTGCCGCTTGACGAAACAAACGGACGTGTGTGCGGCGAGTTCGTAATGTGTTATCCTCCCGGAATACCGATACTGGCTCCCGGAGAGCGCATAACAAAGGATATACTCGATTATATCAAGTTCGCAAAGGAAAAAGGGTGCAGTCTTACAGGCTGCCGTGATATGAAGGTAGAATGCCTTGAAGTTGTGAAGTAAGCGCAGTCTTGCGCATTGCATATTGACAGAGGTGCTGAAAATGGAATTGTGGTTCACCGAAAACCATACCGAAAACGTTAAGTTCTCAATCAAAATAAATCGTCACCTGGTAAGCGAGCAAAGCGAATTTCAGAAGATTGATATTCTGGAAAGCGAGGAGTTCGGAAAAATCCTTGTTCTGGACGGTTATCTTATGCTTACCGAAAAGGACGAATACATCTATCACGAAATGATAACGCACGTTCCGATGTCCGTAAACCCGAATATAAAGCGTGTGCTTGTAATCGGCGGCGGCGACGGCGGCGCAGTGCGTGAATTGTGCCGTTTCAAGAGCATTGAACATATTGATATGGTAGAAATCGACAAGCGAGTTGTGGAATTGTGCAAAGAATATATTCCTCAGACTTCCTGTTCGCTTGACGACCCAAGAGTTCATCTCCACTATGAGGACGGATTGAAATTCGTCCGCGGCTCGGAAAACGAATACGACCTTATTATAGTAGACTCAACAGACCCGTTTGGTCCGGGAGAAGGATTGTTTACAAAAGAGTTTTACGGCAGCTGCTACAAGGCACTTACCGAGGACGGCATTCTGGTAAATCAGCATGAAAGCACATTCTATAAAGAATATGCCGAAGCTATGAAACGTGCGCACAGCAGAATAAAGTGCTTCTTCCCTATTGCGCTTGTTTATCAGGCGCACATTCCTACATACCCCAGCGGACACTGGCTGTTCGGATTTGCTTCAAAGAGGTATCACCCCGTGGACGACCAGCATGCCGAATGGTGGCTTGAACAGGGACTGAAAACACACTATTACAACAGATTTATTCACAGCGGCTGTTTTGCTCTTGCACAGAATGTGAGAGATGTTCTCCGAGAAACAAAACCTGCGACGTAAAAATAAACCTCTGCTCAGCAATATGCAAAGCAGAGGTTTTTATAATCCCAAACGCACCGTCTGAATGTCAGGACGTTAATAAATCAGACGCTTGCGCTTAATTTCGGCTTTCTGAAAAACATTGATATTCCCCAGCAGGCAGCAAGAGCAATCACAATATATACCGTGCGGGCAAGAAATGTTCCCGAACCTCCGAACAGCCAGGCTACCAGATCAAAGCCGAATGCTCCGACCAGTCCCCAGTTCAGTCCGCCGACTATAATTAAAATCATTGACGCTATATCCACAAAAAATCCTCCTTTCTGTGAATTCATAATTAGTATTAACCCGATACTCACACTTATGAAAAAAACTTTTTTGAAAATATTTAGTTTTTTTCAAGAAAACTCTTGACAAAATTAAAAATATATGGTAATATAAAACTGTTGTTACATTGTAATAACGATATGGAAGTTTAGCTCAGCTGGGAGAGCATCTGCCTTACAAGCAGAGGGTCGGGGGTTCGAGCCCCTCAACTTCCATTCAACCTCTTAAGCAGTGCTTAAGAGGTTTTTTTCATATAAGCATTTCTCTGAAAACACATTCTGCAAGCAGAAAAATCCCTCTCAAGGAAGCCCTTGAGAGGGATTAGTTTCAGATGAATACGCAACTATCGTTCAGACGTCAATCAGAACAATTGACCCTCAAGCACCAACTTCTGCTTCGGCGGAAATTTCTTGTCAAACTCCTCAGCGTCGCTGTCATTCACAAGATAGCATTCGGGAGTGAAATATCTTCCGACAACCCCGTCCAGATATCCCGTACGAAGCTCCTTGCAAAGGAAAAACGGAACTTCTTCACCGACAGGCGTATCGTAGTAACGCAAGCCAAACTCAGACGCAAACTTAAATCCGCTCTTTCCGTAAAAGTCGATATTTCCCTCAAAGCAAACCGCACCGCCGTACTTCACGGCTTTTTCAAGAGAATAGTCAAGCAGCATCTTGCCGTAACCTTTGCGCTTAAACTCCGGTGCTATGCAGATAGGACCCATAGTAAGTATGGGAACCGTCCCACCCTCATCAGTAATGATTTCAGCGTTTGCAAATACGTTCTGACCAATAATTTTCCCGTCAAGCTCCATAACAAAGCTAAGTTCGGGAATAAACGCCTCTGCGCTTCGCATACAATGCAGAACATAATGCTCTGAGCAGCCCGGACGGTATACATTCCAGAATGACTCACGAACGAGATTTTCAACCTCGGCATAATCGGCAGCCATTTCGTTTCTGATGATAATAGTGTTATTCATAATAATTCCTCCTGATATCGTTTAAAGTTAATCAACGAAAAACGGGAGGTCGGAATTGAGCAGTGTGACCTCCCGTCAGACTGCTATCTCCAATGTGTAGTTCTTTCTCAAATAGTTCAAAAGACACTCTCCATAAATAAAAATATTTGATAGTTTACCTATCACCTATATATTAACACACTTTCACATAAATGTCAAGCGGAAATCTGTTATTTTTTAACAATCTAAATATCAAAATATCTTGCAATTGAAATAAAAATGTGTTATAATAAACAGTGAACTTTATTTTATGGCGAGTGCAGAGGTGATAATGTTGAACGAAAAGCTGCCGTATCTGCGTGAAAAAGCAAACCGCCTGCCGTTAGAACCCGGCGTATACCTTATGAAAAACGACAGCGGCACAATAATCTATGTAGGCAAGGCAAAAGCACTCAAAAACAGAGTTACCAGTTATTTCCGTTCCAACTCTCAGCACACAGCTAAAACGCTGAAACTGGTTGACAATATCCGTGATTTTGATTTTATCGTCACACGCAGCGAGCTTGACGCACTGGTGCTTGAATGTTCCCTTATAAAGCTGCATCAGCCAAAATATAACATTCTGTTGAAAGACGACAAAGGCTATAACTACATCAAAATTTCCCGCGAGGAGTTTCCACGGATAACATATTCGCTCAACACCAACGATAAGAATGCCGATTACATTGGACCGTTTACAAGCGGATTTACGGTAAAACAGGCCGTTGAAGAAGCAAACGCTATCTTTATGCTCCCCACCTGCCACAAGAAATTCCCACGGGATTTCGGTAAGGAACGTCCGTGCCTCAATCACCACATCAAGCGCTGTATGGGTGTGTGCGAGGGGAAAATCTCTTCCGAAGAATACAAAAAAGTTATAGCAGAAGCTATTGAATATCTCAAAGACGGCAGCAAGATGTCCGTTGCAGAACTCACCGAACAGATGGAGCAGGCTGCCGAAAACCTCGAATTTGAAAAAGCCGCCCGTCTGCGTGACAGAATAGCCGCTATCACAAGACTGACTTCCCAGCAAAAAATACTTGATTTCAAGCAGGAGTACGACATCATAGGCGCTGCTCAGAATGTAGGAATGGCGAGCGTTGCGGTAATCAAATACCGTGGCGGCAGACTTGTGGATAAGCAGAATTTCTTTCTGGGCGAGGAATACGAGGACGGTGCAATGCGCCGTGATTTTATACTGGGTTATTATTCCGACAGCGATGATATTCCCCGTGAAATTTATGTTGACGAGGAATTTGAAGATATGGAACTCGTGGCGGAGCTGCTGCGCGACAAGGCAAATCATGCGGTAAAATTTGTCGTTCCGCACAGGGGCGAGGGTATGGCGCAGATTATGCTTGCAAAAAAGAATGCAGGCGAATATCTTGCATTGAAGGTGGGACGCAGCGCAAAAGAAATCTCTGCTCTTGAGGATTTGAAAACGCTTTTGGGGCTTGAAAAAGTCCCGAACATCATCGAAAGCTACGATATCTCCAATTTTGGTGAAACGGGAGTTGTCGGCGGTATGATAGTATACCGCAACGGCAGACCATTTAAGGCGGGATATAAACGCTTCAGCATAAAAACTGTCGTAGGACAGGACGATTACGCTTGTATGCAGGAGGTTCTACGCAGACGAATGATACATTACCTTGACGGTGACGAAAGTTTTATGCCGCTGCCCGACCTTATTCTGCTTGACGGAGGAAAGGGACACATCAATGCGGTTGCCGAAGTGCTGGACGAACTGAGAATTAACGTTCCGCTGTTCGGACTGGTCAAGGACTCAAAGCACCGAACCCGTGCAATAGCAAAGCAAGGCGGAGAAATTGAAATCAAGTCAAACCGTGCGCTTTTTGCATTGCTTACAAATATTCAGGACGAGGTTCACCGCTTTGCGATAACCTATCAGCGTACAAAGCATAAGCAAAAGACCTACGCTCTCGAACTCACCGAGATTCGTGGCATAGGCGAAGCGAAAGCACAGGCTTTACTCAGACAATTCAAAACAAAAGCGGCTATGAAAGACGCCTCTCCCGAAGAACTGCGCCTTGCCGCTAAAATTAGTGAAGAAAAAGCTATGGAGCTTTATAATTTTATACAGGAAAGATTTTAATTATGGTAGTTATAACAGGAACAGCCAAAGGACGAAAACTTATGACCGTAGAAGGCACAGACCTTGTTCGTCCCACGGCGCAGAAGATTAAAGAGGCAATTTTCAGCGCAATACAATTTGAGATTGAGGACAGCGTAGTACTCGACCTGTTCGCAGGCAGCGGACAGCTGGGTATAGAGGCGCTCTCCCGCGGAGCGGCAGAATGCACCTTTGCCGACAACTCCCCTATTTCGCTTAAAGTCGTGAGAGCAAACCTTGCTAACACGCATCTTGAGGATAAAGCGGAAGTCGTAAACAGACCGTTTCTCGCATTTTTAAGCACTACAAGAAAAACATTTGACGTTGCGTTTCTTGATCCGCCTTACAACAAGAAGCTGCTGCAAAAAGCTCTGCCGCAGCTTGTGGAGAAAATGTCGGAGCGTGGCGTGATTGTGTGCGAACACGAAAAGGAATGCACACTCCCGAAAGAAATAGGCGGCTTTGAAATTTCAAAAGTGCTGCGGCACGGAACAATCTCAGTGACGATTTACAGAAAACCCGATATTGAGGACGGTGACAGCGAATGAAAACAGCAATTTATCCCGGAAGTTTCGATCCCGTAACAAACGGGCATCTTGATATAATAAGACGTTCTTCCAAAATGTTTGACAAGGTTGTAGTGGTTGTATTGATAAACCCGCTTAAAAACTACAGCTTTTCCATTATGGAACGCCGTGAACTTCTGATGAAAGCGACAAAAGATATCCCGAACATTGAAATAGACAGCTATGACGGATTGCTTGCGGATTACTTCAATCAGCGCAAGGACGTTGACGTGATTGTAAAAGGACTGCGTGCAACTTCGGACTTTGAATATGAATTTCAGATGGCGCATACCAATATGGATCTCAATCCCCGTGCCGAAACGGTGTTTATCCCTGCAAGCCTTGGTACAACTTTCATTTCATCAAGTATGGTAAAACAGGTTGCAATGTTCGGAGGAGATTTGTCATCGTATGTTCCTGCCGTTATTCACGAAACTATAAAGGACAGGCTGACTTCAGAATTTGCTGAAAAGAAACGTATTGCAGAATTGAAGAAAAAGCAGAATTAAAGGCTTATTTTTGAAAGGAGAAACAATGGAAAATTCGTATTCGATAGAACAGCTGATAGAGCAGCTTGAAGACTTGCTGAACGACGCTACGAGAGTGCCATTCGGCAAAAGAAGCATGGTCGATGTGGACAGTATGAACGAGATACTTCAGGATATGCGAATGGTGCTGCCGATGGAAATTCAGCAGGCGCAGAAAGTTGTTCTGGACAAGAACAACATTATAAATTCCGCAAAGCAGGAAGCCGAAGGGATTATCCGAAAAGCTGAACAGCTTCGTGCGCAGATGCTTGACGAAAGCGACCTTGTAAAGGAAGCCCGCCGCCGCGCAACGGAAATGCTGAACGCAGAGCAAAATCACTGTGCAGACCTCAGAAGCTCAACAAACGATTATGTTGACAAGATGCTCAAACGGGTTATGGATCTTATGGCAAACGACCTCAACGAACTCAATGTTCTCCGTTCAAACATAAGCGGTGCGCAAAACAATATTCAGCAGCCAACTGTAAGACCCATGGAAAAACCCGGAGAATAGCTCTGACATTCAGCAGGCGGTTTGATGTGTGCAAGCGTGTAAGTACATCAAGCCGCCCTGTTTATGATATTTTAAGGAGAAAAAATATGTATATAGAAAATATCAATTCACCAAAAGACTTAAAACAGCTTACTCTGCCACAGCTTGAAACCCTTGCAGGCGAAATAAGATCGGGACTTATGAACCGACTTTCCAAAAAGGGCGGTCACTTTGGTCCGAATTTCGGCTTTGTAGAAGCTACAATTGCTCTGCATTACGTTTTCAATTCGCCCGCGGATAAAATTGTATACGATGTATCGCACCAGAGCTATACACATAAAATCCTTACAGGAAGAAAAGAAGCATTCTTTTCTGATGAGCATTTTTCCGACATTTCGGGTTACACAAATCCCAAAGAAAGCGAACACGATTTCTTTAATGTCGGTCACACATCAACTTCCGTAAGCCTTGCGTGCGGACTTGCAAAAGCAAGAGATGTGAAAAACAGCAGCGAAAACATCATCGCTGTTATCGGTGACGGTTCTCTCAGCGGCGGCGAGGCTCTGGAGGGACTTGATTTTGCCGCAGAGCTTAACAGCAACTTCATCATTGTAATAAACGACAACGATATGTCGATTGCGGAAAACCACGGCGGATTATATCGTAATCTCAAAGAGCTTCGTGAGTCTGACGGCAATGCAAGCTGCAACCTGTTCAGGGCTATGGGACTTGATTATATGTATGTCGCAGACGGAAATGATATTGAAAAACTCATTGACGCATTTTCCACTGTTAAGGATATCCCCCACCCAATAGTCGTCCACATACGCACGCAAAAAGGAAAAGGCTACTTGCCTGCCGAACAGAACAAAGAGCCTTGGCACTGGTGTATGCCGTTTGACGTTGAAACGGGCGAAAGCAAATTCAAACCCTGCGGTGAAAGTTACGAAACACTCACCTGCGATTATCTGATGGAAAAAATGAAATCCGACAACAGCGTTGTTGTCCTTACCGCAGGCGTTCCCACAAACATAGGCTTTACCGAAGACAAGCGCATTCAGGCAGGACGGCAGTTCGTTGACGTAGGCATTGCGGAAGAACACGCCGTTGCGATGGCTTCGGGAATTGCCGCAAATGGCGGCAAACCTGTTTTCGCAACACATTCCAGCTTCTTCCAGAGAACTTACGACCAGATTTCTCAGGATCTGTGCATAAATGAAAATGCAGCGACGCTTCTTGTGAACACAGCCTCTGTATACGGTATGAACGATATCACACACATAGGAATATTCGATATTCCTATGATTTCAAACATTCCAAATCTCGTATACCTTGCTCCGACTAACTGCGAAGAATATTTTTCAATGCTCGACTGGAGCATTGAGCAAAACAAATATCCCACAGCAATCCGAATGCCTTGCGGCGGCGTGTATCATTCTTCCGAAGCCGTTGATAAGGATTACAGCGAACTCAACAAATTCAAAATCACAAAGCAAGGCAAAGGCATTGCGATTATTGCTCTGGGCAATTTCTATCATATAGGCGAAAAACTTTCAGAACTTATCACCGAAAAGACAGGAACCGCCCCAACGCTTATAAATCCACGCTTTATAACAGGTCTTGACACAGAGCTGCTGGAAAAGCTTAAAACTGACCACTTTGCCGTTGTAACGCTTGAGGACGGCGTGCTTGACGGTGGTTTCGGCGAAAAAATCGCTCGTTTCTATGGTTCAAGCAATGTTAAAACCTATTGCTACGGACTGAAAAAGGAGTTTATCGACAGATACGATGTTGACGATATTCTGCGTGAAAACCGCCTTACTCCCGAACAGATAGCGGAAGATATATTGGCATAAAAAATCCCTTGTGAACGACTGAAAAGCCTTTCACAGGGGATTTTTTTCAACACGGTTTTAACTAATATCGAGAAATGATTACAATTGCTCCAACAAAGCCATAATTTTCTCTTTGGTCGGCAATCCGTCCGAAAACGCAGACGCACCGCCTGCCGCTGTTCCAAGCTTCAGAGCGTATTCAAAATCGCCGTTTTCAACACCTGCCAGAAATCCTGCAACCATAGAGTCCCCTGCACCGACAGTATTTTTTACAACGCCTTTGCACACACCGCACAAATGCTTATTATGGTTTTCGTCAAGCAGCAGCGCTCCTTGTCCGCCAATCGAAACCAACACATTACAAGCACCCATTCTCCGGAGTTCAGCAGCATATTCTGCCGCTGCGTCAACACTGTCAATCGAAACACCAAACAAATCGCCCAGCTCCTCAATGTTCGGTTTTATAAGAAATGGCTTGTATTTCAGTGTGTTCAGCAAAAGACTTTTCGCTGCGTCAACAACAATTCGTATTTTCCTGTCCGATAACCGCTCAAGGATTTTTTCGTAAATATCGCACGGCACAGACTTCGGCACGCTTCCTGCTATGACAACGGTATCACCGTCAGATATCACCGACAGCTTTTCCATAAACCTGCAAAATTCGCTCTCGGAAATATCGGGTCCGCAGCCGTTGATATCTGTTTCTTCTGAATAGCGCAGTTTTACATTTATACGGGAAAAACCGCTGTTCAGACGCACAAAATCGGTTTGTATACCGGCGTCTGCTATTCCCTGTTCTATGGCATTCCCCGTAAATCCGCTCACAAACCCCATTGTAACCGACGAAACCCCAAGCTCTTTCAGAACAAATGAAACATTTATCCCTTTTCCGCCGATAAACACCTGTTCAGAAGCCGCTCTGTTTATCTCACCGTTTTTTAAGCTGTCCAATTTCACAACATAATCCAAAGCAGGATTAAGCGTAATTGTATAAATCATAGCATCCGCCTTTCCAATAAACATTCAATGCTTTAGGCTGAAAACCTCGCCGTAAGCTATAAAATCAGTTCCCTGTCAGATTAGAATACCATTGCAGTGGTCGATTTCATGCTGGATAATCTGTGCTGTCCAATCGGTATACGTTTTCAGACGCACTTGCATTTTTTCGTTCTGAAAACGCACTTTTCAATAAGGGGCTTGCCCCGTCATTTAACGTGGCCGTACCGAACGAGTTCGGCACT
>CAZTRH010000037.1:0-18781 GCA_964616605.1 uncultured Ruminococcus sp. | reverse complement strand
TTTATGTTCAAGAAAATGTTCAGCTTGCCCGACAGCAAGGATATGCTGTGCGATTTTCTTTCAAGTTATATTGATTTGGCTGACGGAGAACTCAAAGATGTAAAACTGATTGACAAAGAGATGAAACGTACTCTTGACGACAAAGACAGTATTCTTGATTTGCGTATCGAGGTCGGAACTCCCGACAACAAACTCACCGAAATAGACGTTGAAGTCCAGCTCAGAAATCAAATTTCATTTGGCGACAGAGCGTCGTACTATCTTGCGAAAATGTATTCCGACCAGTTATCAGAGGGTGACAGCTATCTGAAACTTCACAGATGTGTGTCGCTGTGCATAGTGAATTTTTCGTTGTTCGATGACAAAGAATATTTTCGTAGAATGCTTATGCGTGATGAAAACGGCAATGTGCTTACGAATAAGTTTGAATTAGACTGTGTTGAAGTGTCGAAAATACGTAAGCTGCAGCTCACCCCTGATATCGACAGGAAACTCCAGTGGGCAAAGCTGTTTGCAGCGAAGAGTGAGGAGGAATTGAATATGATTACTGCACAAGTAGAAAACCCTGCAATTGACAAAGCAGTTCTGACGATTAAGAAGCTCAGCGCAACAGAAGAGATGAGATTAGAAGCTTTTGCTCGTGAAAAGGCTGAACGTGATAGAATTACACGCAACGAAGAAGACTTGATTTTAGCAAGACAAAAAGGCTTAGCCGAGGGCAGAGCTGAGGGCAGAGCTGAGGGCAGAGCCGAGGGCAGAGCCGAGGGCAGAGCCGAGGGCAGAGCCGAGGGCGAAGCTATGGGCATAGCTAAAGGCAGAGCTGAGGGCAGAGCCGAGGGCGAAGCAAAAAAAGAAGCTGAAATTATCGCCAAACTTCAAGCTGTAGGTATGTCTGACGCTCAAATTCAGGCAATACTAGGCTTCCCTCCTATGAGGAATTGAATATGATTACTGCACAAGTAGAAAACCCTGCAATTGACAAAGCAGTTCTGACGATTAAGAAGCTCAGCGCAACAGAAGAGATGAGATTAGAAGCTTTTGCTCGTGAAAAGGCTGAACGTGATAGAATTACACGCAACGAAGAAGACCTGATTTTAGCAAGACAAAAAGGCTTAGCCGAGGGCAGAGCCGAGGGCAGAGCTGAGGGCGAAGCAAAAAAAGAAGCTGAAATTATTGCTAAACTCCAATCTGCAGGTATGTCTGACGCTCAAATTCAAACTATACTCGGTTTATCACCTGCTCAGAACAATTCCGCTGAATCGCAGTCCGAAGAAAGAATTTAAGCGACTTTCATTGTAAGAAATCATAATCGCTAAAACGCAGAGTGAAGAGTACTCACACATAATCAACCACTTAAAGGCGCGGCAAAGTCGTGCCTTTTTTGTGCAGCAAATTCAGAAACTGAAATTGCTTGCTGTCGAAAACCGCTCCATAGCATACCGCATAGCGTCCATAAGATGGTTATAAGCGTCACAGGGATTATTGGAGAGTTTACCGTTTTCGTCAGTTTCCCAACAGTAATTTGAAATCTCATTTATAAAATTTTTACATTTAGGGTGAATAATGATATGAAAATCGCTCAAAAAGTCAATACCTGATTTAACGCTGTCGCTTCCTTTTCTTGCAGCTGAGATATGATACAACCCAAGTGTTCTCAGCCTGTCGATTGATTTAGGTTCGGCAGCGTCAGCTGTAATGTGTTCCTTGCGATAACCTGCCCCCGCAATCTTTTCAAACAGCCGCTCATTTGATAAGCCATATTCGTAAATTTCATCAAACACATATACGACTTTTGCCCCTTTATCCACAAGACCGCAAAACAACGCTGACGGATCGTTCACATATCCGAAATCCAACCCGAACGCCGCCTGAACGTTTAACTTTCCACGCACTTCGCCGATATCAAAAGGTGCAATTTCATAATTATCGAAAACCGCTCCGTTGGTTATTCCCCATTCACCCAATCCCACCACACGAAAACGTTTGGGATTAGTCGCTTTTAGTCTTTCAAAAAAATCAAGATCTGCTTTATCCAGCCACTCATTGCAGGTATAATCCGTAGTCATTGCCAGCACATCATCACAGGACGAGTCAAAAAAACGCCTTTTCAGCCAGTGCCGTTCATTCCATGGGTTAAAGGTAATAGTCACCTGTTTAAACAAACCTTCGGGCATCGAACCTCTGATGCTTTCGTCCAGCATATCAAAGTCCTCCTCGCTTGAAATTTCATAAGCCTCCTCCACCCACAGCCAGCATAACACCCCATGTTCTACTGTAATAGAAGTTATCTTTATCGGGTCGTCCAGCCCACGAAAAAAAATTTTTTGCCCCGTAGGAATGTACGTCATCTCAAGCGGACTTTCCTTGACGTCCCAGTACCTTGCAACGCCCAACCTGTTCATTGCCCACTTCAGTTCCGAAAAACAGCTGTCTTTTATAGTGCGGAACACACGTCGCACTACCAGTAGATTTGCATTCGGATATTGCATAATACGAACGATAAAATTCAGCGCAGTAGTCTTGCTTTTCTTTGAAGCACGACCTCCCTTGCACACCCGATAACGCTTCTTGCAGTTCCAGTATTCGCCATACCCTTTCCCCACAACATCAGCAAGCTTAATCTTCAATAATATCACCTCCAAAAATAATAACAGGCTCAGAACTCTGAACCTGAACATTCTCACTGAAAATACCATAGCGTTTTCCGATAAGTTCCGCAGCTTTCAGCCGCTCTCTTGCCGAAAAAGCAACCATCTCCACCACCTGGCCGTTCTCGCCTCTTAAAACCATAGGTTCCTTGACATCTCCGCGCATAACCTGTGTAAGAAAACACATTACTTCTTCAGCGTCCGCAATATTCTTGCTTCGGATAACGTCAAGTTCTTTGTCGATATATTTGCGCACTTTAGGGTTATTAAGAAGTTTCGAGCCTGTCTTTGACGCTGATTTCGGAGAGTAGCCTGCTCTGATAGCCGCCTGTGTCGCATTGCAGTCAACTATGTATTCATCGGTAAACCTCTTTTGCTTATCCGTGAGAATGTCGCTGTTGTTATTATTCATATAAACTCACCTCCTTCTTGCAGTCGCAGCGTATTACAGAACAAAAAGCCGACACCTCAGATGCCGGCTTTTTTATATACCCGTCCCAAAAATTCACATCATAATTATATCACGAACTATTTCTGATGTCAACCCGATATTTTACGGGAAAACACGGGATAATACTGGATTATACGAGAATTAACAGATTTTCAGCAAGCGGTATGTTCCGGAACTTTCACCGCGCGCAAAGCCTTCTTATGAAGCTCTATCGTATAATCATAAGAGTAATTCAGTTCCTCTGCGCACTTTCCCAGAGGCTTGTGTTCAACGTAGAGTTTAAACAGCAGCTTGCTTTGATTTAAATTCGGCAGTTTGCTTAAAACAGAAATAATTTCATGACGCTTCAGATTTATTTCCGCCAATTTGCAAACCAGTGACTCCCTAAGTTCATAAACTCTGTCAACCTGTCTTTCAAAACCTGCCTCGTGCGGCGATGTCCCATTCTGAACTTTAATTTTATCATAACGCACTGCAGAAATGCAATTCATAGTACTTTCTGCAATATCCAGTTCAAACTTAAGATTTTCAACTTCATTTTCGAGATATTCTATCTGTTTAAGGTATTCCTTTGATGTCATCATAATACTTCCTTTCCATATACTAAAGCATCAGCAGCAATCTGTTCAGGTGTCATCGTCATAGCGTTATCAAGGGCGGCAGCGATAAAGCATTCACGGCATAACACCTCGTCATCTGCAATATAAAAAATATCCGCACTCTCGCTGCACCTGTCGCAAACGACCTGCGCAGTGCGCTGCAATTTGCAGAATCCGCCAACACAGGGGATAGCGCAATCCACACAACCATCTGTAATTTTTAACATACAATATCCTTTCATCTCCTGCGAACCTGTTTGTTCAGGTACGCTGCACCAAGGAGAAAATTTAGTTCATTGTTATTCAATTGCGTGAACTTCGAGCGGGTAACTATATTATACATAAAATTTTTGTTCTTGTCAAGCAAATAACAGGAACAAACAGTCGCAAAAAATCACAAATTCAGCATAGTAATTTTGTTAATATTCCACAATATATCAAAGTATGAACAAACAAATTAAAAATATCCCTTACTGATTGACATTTTCCGAATAATATGGTAAAATAAAATTTATGGGTATCCGCAATACCGCTTCAGTTCAAAACATTTTGTTCAGAAGAAGATCAAGGCAAACCCCAGAAAATAGTTGCGTTTTTATTAAAGAGGAGATAATATGTCAAAATTCAAAGAAGCATTTTTAAAGTGCCTGCCAATGCTCATTGTGCTTGTATCAACGGGCATTTTTATGTTTGCGATAAAGCTTGTTATCGGCATTTTCTATGAGCCGAAAGACACTATATATCATAAGCAGTACGCAGAAGAAAGCTTTGTCGTTGTGCAGTGCTATCAATCGCCGTCATCGATGTTCTATGTTTACGACAGCGATTACGAACTTGATGAAAGCCGCCTTGAAAACAAAGCAACCGAGCATAACAGAGTTCACGTCGGCGACTCTCCCCGTGCCTTGTTCACACTGAACGAAGCTGCCCCCGATATGGAAGAAACCGTTGTAAAAACAATATTCACCGCCAACGGCATCGACTGCATACAGTTCGGCGAGTTTATCATTTACAAATTAGAAGGCGAGTACGGAGTATTCGCACCGTTGCGAGAATATAAAGAGAGCGCCACCAAGCGTAAAAACGACTTGTATGTAGTCCGTCAGCTTATGAAAAACGACCGCTGGAAATCGTTCGACCTTCCCGATTGGGAAACTCCCGAAGAGTTTTACGAACAGCTTGAAAAAATAGAATGGTATCTTGACGCCGAATACACGGAGGATAATTAAATCTATGGGAACAAACGAATATCTTGATAAGATTCGCAATTTCAGCATAATTGCCCACATTGACCACGGCAAATCCACACTTGCCGACCGCATACTGGAGCAGACCGAAACCGTCGCACTGCGTGATATGGAAGCGCAGCTGCTTGATAATATGGATATCGAGCGAGAGCGCGGAATTACGATAAAAGCCAGAGCCGTCCGACTGAAATACCACGCTGATAACGGCGAGGATTACATCTTCAATCTTATCGACACTCCCGGACACGTTGACTTCAACTACGAAGTATCCCGTTCGCTTATAGCGTGCGAAGGCGCATTGCTTATTGTTGACGCGTCACAGGGAATAGAAGCGCAGACGCTTGCAAACACCTACCTTGCGGTAGAAAACGATTTGGAAGTAGTCCCCGTAGTAAACAAAATCGACCTTCCCAGCGCCCGTCCCGAGGAAGTAAAGCAGGAGATAGAGGACGTGATCGGCATAGAAGCCATGGACGCACCCGAAATTTCCGCTAAAATGGGAACAAACATTCACGCAGTAATGGAAGCAGTCGTTCATAAGATCCCGTCCCCCAAAGGCGACCCAGCCGCACCGCTCAAAGCACTTGTATTCGACAGCTACTACGACAGCTACAAAGGAGTTATAGTATTCGTGCGTGTCAAGGAAGGCACTGTAAAAGCAGGAACAAAAATCCGTATGATGGCCACCAAGGCTGAATTTAATGTTGTTGAAGTCGGCTATATGGGTGCTACCGAGCTTGTCCCCGCGTCTGAAATCCGTGCCGGCGAAGTAGGCTACATTGCCGCTTCTATAAAGTCCATTGGCGACACCAAAGTCGGCGACACTGTAACAGACGCCACAAATCCCGCTGCCGAGCCGCTTGCAGGCTACCGTGAAGTAAACCCTATGGTATTCAGCGGAATTTACCCTGCCGATGGCGCAAAATATCCTGATTTGCGTGACGCATTGGATAAACTCAGCCTTAACGATGCCTCGCTCACCTATGAACCCGAAAGCTCCATTGCATTAGGTTTTGGTTTCCGCTGCGGATTTCTGGGACTGCTCCATATGGAGATTATACAGGAGCGCATCGAGCGTGAGTATAATCTCGACATCATCACTACCGCCCCATCTGTCGTGTTCAAGATTGAGATGACAGACGGCTCTGTAATGATGATTGACAACCCCACCAACTACCCCGACGCCACGCTTATCGCCCAAAGCTACGAGCCTATGGTAAACGCTCACATCTACACTCCGTCCGAGTATGTCGGCGGAATTATGGAGTTGTGCCAGAACCGCCGAGGCGTTTATAAAGATATGAAGTATATCGACAGCACCCGTGTAGACTTGCATTACGAATTGCCGCTCAACGAGATAGTCTATGACTTCTTCGACGCGCTCAAATCCCGTACCAGAGGTTACGCAAGCTACGATTACGAAATGATGGGATTCGTTCCGTCCAAGCTTGTAAAACTGGATATTATGCTCAACGGTGAAGTAATAGACGCTTTGTCATTCATCGTTCATGCCGACAGTGCCTATACCCGTGCGAGAAAAATGGCTGAAAAGTTAAAGGAGAATATCCCGCGCCAGCTTTTTGAAATCCCGATACAAGCGTGCGTTGGCGGCAAGATAATTGCAAGAGAAACGATAAAGGCAATGCGCAAGGACGTACTTGCAAAGTGTTATGGCGGTGATATCACCCGAAAGAAAAAGCTGCTTGAAAAGCAGAAAGAGGGTAAGAAGAGAATGCGCCGCTTCGGCACGGTAGAAGTGCCGCAGGAAGCGTTTATGGCAGTGCTTAAGCTTGACGATGAGTAAAAAGCCGACAGGATTATATATCCACGTTCCCTATTGCGTTCAAAAATGCCCCTATTGCGATTTCTATTCAGGAAAGCTCAGCAGACAAGACGAGTATATTCAATCAGCAGTCCGCAATATCCAACGATACACACATCAAAATCAAGATTTGATATTCGATACCGTGTATTTCGGCGGCGGTACTCCGTCATTGTTGCCCGAAATTTCATCTGCCGTGCTGTCGGAAATCCGCCTCACACCGAATGCAGAAATCACATTTGAAGCAAATCCCGAAACGGTAACTCCCTCCACATTTGAAACGCTGTTAAAATCGGGAGTAAACCGCCTGTCATTCGGCGTTCAGTCGCTCACCGGCAAAGAGCTGTCCGCACTGGGACGTATCCATTCAGCCGAAAAAGCCATACAGGCAATAACTACCGCCCATAATGCAGGCTTTTCTAATATTTCAGCCGATATAATGCTCGGAATACCATACCAGACGAAAGAAACACTCATAGCCACAATTGATAAGTTAGCGTCATTGCCCATAACGCACGTTTCGGCGTATATGCTGAAAATAGAGCCGAACACCCCATTCGGAAAAAGACCGCCCTCCGTCCCCGATGAGGACGAGCAGGCGGAACTGTATCTGCTTGCCGTTTCAGAACTTGAAAAACACGGCTTCAAGCAGTATGAAATCAGTAATTTCGCCAAAGCAGACTGTGAAAGCCGCCATAATCTGAAATATTGGCGGTGCGAGGAGTATATCGGAATAGGACCTGCCGCACATTCGTATTACAACGGAAAACGTTATGCCGTCCCCCGTGATCTGGGATTGTTCATCGACAGCGAACAGCAGTGCGAGGAGTTCACGGACGAATCCCCCGATACCAAAGAAGAGCAGATTATGTTAGGTCTTCGGCTATGCGAGGGCATACCGATTACCGAAGAGCTTCAAAAGCGGCTGAAGCTTATCCCACCCCATCTTATCCGCGCCGAGAACAACAGGATATCGCTCACACCCGAGGGATTTCTGGTATCCAACGAAATTATTTCCCTGCTTATATAGCAGAACCGGAGGACTCCCGAATGCTCTTAAGAGAACTCAGACAAGATGAAAACTGGCTTATTTCCAAATGGCAGCTTACATACAGCGTAGGCTGGGAGCATATCCAAAAAGCCGTCTATGCTGCATATGACAGCTTTGTCAGAACAGACATTCTGACAACCACCATACAAGGCAACAGAACCGAGATAGAAACCACGAGCAAAGACAGCGTAATGCAAACAGAAGAAGCCGCCTCAATGACAATCCGAGGAATGTCACGCACATTAGGCATACCGCTGATGATAACGTTCTACAATCAGACAAACGTAGTCGAGTTGTTCGCAGCCAAAGCCACTGACGAGTTCAAAACATCGGATTACAAACAGTTCAATCTCTCAATGTGTCAGTATCTCGACAGCATAGAACTTGCGATGTACAGATAATTTAATCCCCCTTTGTGAAAAGGGGGATTGTATTATTTAAAAATGTCTTTCAATGCCGCCGCAAACCGCTCGTTTTCATCATGAGTGCGAACAGCTATACGGTAATACGTTCGGGAAAGTCCCCGATAATTTCCACAGCAGCGCACAGCAATCCCACGCTGCCGCATTTTATCTTCCATATTATCACAGCGCATTTTAAATAAGATAAAATTCGCTTCAGACGGGAACACCTTAGCCTTGCACTCCTTTATTTTTTGTGAAAGGAACGCCCTCTCACAAGCGACAATTTCCCTTGTCCTTGACAGATAATCCGTATCAGTCAGAACACCGACAGCCGCTTCTCCCGCTGCCTGTGCAGGAGTGGAAACACTCCACGGCTGACCGCACAATTTCACCGCACAAGCAAGATTCGGATTTCCGAAAACCGCATACCCAAGCCTTAACCCTGCCATACAGCAAATTTTTGTAAAAGCCTTTATAATAACGACATCTGAATTTAAAAACTTCTTCGCCGAAACCCCGTTTGTAAAATCCAGAAAGCATTCGTCCACAACCGCCACAGTCCCTGTTTCAGCGCACCTTGTCAGAATATTGCCAATCAGCTTTTCGGAAATGGTATTCCCGACAGGATTGTTAGGATTGCACAAAAACACAATGTCGGTATCCGAAGTTATCATTTCAATAAATCCCTCGTCCAAGACGAAATTGTTTTCTTCACGCAAATAGTAGAATTTAATTTCACAGCCCTGTTCACGCAAAGCCTTCTCATATTCCGAAAAAGTCGGCACCGCCAGCAACGCACGCTTCGGAGATATCACTCTTACAACCCTGTATATAAGATCCGCCGCACCGTTACCGCAAACAATGCACTCATCTGAAACGCTCTCGTACTTTGCAATCGCCGCCGAAAGCGCCCTGCATTCCACATCGGGATAATGCAAAAAATCAGAGTTTGCTGCCGCCACCCTCACAGCGTCGGGAATACCTAAAGGATTGAGGTTCGCCGAAAAATCAAGTTCAATATCCCCCGAATAAGCATTCCCACCATGGGAAAATCGGATATACTTTGAAAAAACCGAATTATCCATTATAAATCCTGTCCTTTCAGTTTCAGCGGTATACCACAGTTTATGCGGTACACATTCTCCGCAAATTCCGCAAGCACACAGCAGGCTTTCCCTGTTTCCTCGCGCCAACGGCGGCTGTCGCTGTCAATCGGTATAATTCCGCCGCCTATCTCAGTCGTAATAACTATAATATCAGGATTTTCGCAACACAGTCTTTTTGCAAAATCCACTGCACCATTGCCCATAATACGCTTTACCAGCCGCTCGAAATTCCGCACTGCCGCCGCCCTCATCACATCGTCAACAGCGCAGGTTTCCCCGTCAAGTATATCCCCGACAGCCACACCAAGAGTTTTTACTGCGAAATCAATTTTCCCCTGAAACGCTCCACCTGTTACAAGCGTCATACTCTCCCTCTCATTCCGAAACAATATTGCTTATCCAGACGCCCTTTTTAATAAGAATTGAACCTACAACAACCTTAATCAGATCCAGTGCCTGTATAATCGTATAAATCACAATTACCGACAAACTGCTGAACGAACACAGCACATACGCTGTGCATACTGAAATCGTGCAAGTAAACACGCTGTCAAACAAAAATGTAACCAACGTTTTTCCGCCGCTTCGCAAAGTGAAGTACAAAGCATTCAGAAAACCTTGCAGCGGAAAGAACAGCGAAGTTATTATGATAAATTTCGTAGCATAGCCACGCACAAGCTCCGTTGTTTCGTAAATCTGAGGAAACACTCCCGAAATAGAAATCAGTATTATAGTAAGCAGTGCCGATATTCCGCCCGTAAACCACATCAAAGAGAACGCTTCTTTCTTTGCACGCTCATAATCCGATGCGCCGAGCGTCTGCCCGACAAGTATTCCCACTGCATTTCCGAGAGCGATAAACACCACGTTCAGCATATTGCACAAAGCGTTAGAAATATTAAGACCTGCCACAATGTCAAGGCTTTTCAGAGAGTAAATCTGCGTAAGCACCGCAGTACCTGCCGCCCACATAAGCTCGTTCAGGAAAATCGGTGTTCCCTTGCGCAGAAATTGTCCTGCAAGATTTTTTGGAATGAGCATTGTTCTGAACAGTCCGTTGAGGAACGTGTGACGTTTTTTAGCGGAATATGCCAGAACAAGGATTACAGCAAGCTCCACATAACGTGACAGCACAGTAGCAATCGCAGCTCCCTTTACACCCATCGCAGGGAAACCGAGATACCCGAAAATAAGCAGTGCATTTCCCACGATATCCACAACCACAGATGATATGCCTGCAAACATCGGCTTCAAAGAAGCGCCTGTTTCACGCAGACTTCCTGCATACACCTGAGTTACAGCAAATGGCGGCAATCCCCACAGCATAATATTCAGATATTCCTTTGCAAGCTCCATTGTTTTCACAGGGTCGATATCTGCGCTTTCGCCCTTGAGATACAACCCGATAAGAAATTCGCCGCCGAATACAAACGCCGGTATTCCCATTATCAGCACTGCGAAACTCACCCAGAACTTCATTCTCACGGTCGAGCGAAAACCCTCTTCATTCTTCTGACCGTAATACTGCGCACCATAAATACCGGGACCCGAAATTGCGCCGAAAATCGCCAGATTAAACACAAAGAAAAGCTGACCGCACACCGACACCGCCGTAATTGCTTCAGTGCCAAGGCTTCCCACCATTATATTATCAACAAGTCCCACGGCATTTGTAATGCCGTTCTGAATCATCATAGGCACGGCAAGCGCAAGCGCCTTTTTAAACAAATCTTTTCTCACAACCAAACTCCTTAATCCATCAACACAATTCCGCACAAGGAACATTACCGTGTGCGGATAAAGCGTTATTTTTATAATATAGTATCACGCAAAACCAAATATCTCACGGGATAGAAACAAAATACTCCAGCAATTCTCTCAGATCGTCCGTTGTAATTATCCCATCGTTATTGAAATCAATCTTAAAAATTTGTTCCTTATCAGGCTCGCCGCTTATTGAAACGAATAATTCCAGCGCCTCCGTTAAATCCAACGATGAAAAAATGCCATCGTTGTTCACATCGCCCTTGATATGACTGTATGGTGTGTTTGTAATAACGAATTTTCCGGGATAAGGAAGCCCGAACTTAACGGACGCACTGTTTCTTTTCACCGTGTACAGCCGCTCCAGCTCTCCCGTAGTATCGTAATAGTACATGCAGACAAACTGATGTTCCTTCTCGAACTCAAGCGCAGCCTTTACAGAAATACCCTCTGACGATTTTGCGAACGTGGTAAAAGAAACAAGCTCCTCATCACCCAGATTTTCCAGCAGTACAGGTGGGATAACGGCACGGTTTACAGTAAGGTTCAGATCCGTTATAGTTCCCATCTTCGCAGGTTCCAGAACAAGGGAGAGATTGTCATTTGCTTTTGCCTCAATAATAAGCTTCTTTTCTGCGGCTTTCTTCAGCACCGCTGCCGAAACCGACTTCATATTGTATGTTCGTATAGTGCTTGCCGTATCGGCATTTTCAATCATAGCCAGAAGTTCGGTTTCAGTAGTAGCAGAATATGCTGTCTCGTCTGGATTTCCCACAACGACCCTAATTTCTTCAGTACACGAAGCATACACAGCGCTTCCGCCAAGCGTCACAAGAACAGTAAAAACCGCTTCCTCATCGGGGAGTATAACGTCCAGAGCATAACCGTTCTTACCGTCAATCCCGAACATTTCATACGCAAGTTCCGTTCCCGACTTATCCGTTACAGTAAGCCTTCCGTCAAAATCATCGGGTATTCCCTTCACAGTCAGTTCAAGGTTCTGGGCAATATCGATATTTTTTTGTTTAGCCGAAACAGTAAAATCCTCAACTGTTTTTCTCGCTACCGTAACAGGCACAATTCCATACACATATGAATGTCGCTCATCATCGGGAATAAATTTGACCACTGCATAGAATTTATCAACAGGTTTTCGGGGAATATCCGTTGTAAACACCCATTCACCCTGAATTGCCGTTCCGTCAACCGTTGCCACGCTGCCATTCTTGGATAGTTCCTCCGCAGACACAAGCTCACCGTCATATTCCTTTACAATCGGTTTCAGCGAAAGAGCCGGGATTTCTTTTTCGACAATCTCTATGTAAAATTCCAGCCAATAATCTGCGCTGTTCTTTACATTGGTAAGATGAACAGCAACCATAGTGCTGCGCTTAAGAGCATTGTCAAGAGTAAAATTCAGCACATTGAAAGCAATTTTCGGCTGCCCCTCCTCCGAAAAATCCGATTTGGAAAACGTCAGATCACAGAAAACCGCACCGACAGGCTTCATATCCGACAAATCAATTGAAAACGACTGTCCCGGCTTTGCCACAAGATCGACTTCCAGATCGTCCGGATTTGCTTTAAGAATTTTGAAATTCGCCATGCGCTCACCGCTGCAATTCCCGCGGAATTTCACAATGCACACAGCTCCGCTGTCCTCCGACACCTCCACGTTATCCGAAAGCGACAGTGTGTATTCGCTGTCGGGAATAACGTTTCCATTGTACTTTACAGTAACATCGGGATATTGCGGCAAACCGTTGTAATAACAATCCCCCACAGAAACCGTAACTTTTTCTGCATTGCCGCAGTCCAGCTGTTTAACTGCATAATGCAATTCAACTCTTCCCGAATAACTGCCCTTGCCTGTTACATAAAGCGTTTTAATTCCGACATTTGTAGTATCCGCAGGAAATCTCACTGAATAATCGCTACCCTGCGAAAGAACATTTCCGTCCACCGTCACCGAAACTTCAGGTTTATGCGAAGCACCATCATAAAAAGCTTCCGTGTATTCAAGAGATATATTCTCGGCTGTAATAACGCCGTTCACATTCTCCGCATACACCGCACTGTAAATGAAACCGACATAATCAGCAATGTTTATCACCGTACAACAAAGCGCAATTGAAAGAATTATAGTCAGAAATTTTTTCAAAAAAGTTTCCCCCGTTCATGCGAAAATCATACAAGAAATCAGCCATATTGCTTGGTATCCGCAATTGCCGCAATACCGCCGCTGTTTCAGTCCTCCATCTTCTGCGCCAGAAGCACGGTATACTTATCGGCAAACTGCGTAAACGTGCCGTTATCCAGTTCCTCGCAAATTCTGTCCATAAGCTCGTTATAGAAATAGAGATTGTGCAGCACCGCAAGACGTCCGCTCAGCTGTTCGTCCGCTTTGAACAGGTGACGTATATACGCGCGGGAGAAATTTCGACACGCAGGACAGCCGCAGTTTTCGTCAATGGGACGAGGGTCTGTTTCATAGCGCAGATTTTTCAGATGGAGAACGCCATTCCATGTGAACAGCGTTCCATGACGTGCGTTGCGGCTCGGCATAACGCAGTCGAACATATCCACGCCGCGGCGCACGCCTTCTATGATATTGGAAGGCGTACCCACACCCATAAGGTAGCGTGGCTTATCCTTCGGAGCAAACGGCAGCACCTCGTCCAGAATGTGATACATCACTTCCGCAGGCTCGCCCACCGCAAGACCGCCTACTGCATAGCCGTCCGTGTTCATCTCAGCAATAGTTTTCATATGCTCCACACGGATATCGTCATAAGTACCGCCCTGATTTATCGCGAACAAGAGTTGATTTCGGTTGATGGTGTTTTCAAGGGAATTAAGCCTGCGCATCTCGTTCTGACAGCGTTCAAGCCAGCGTGTAGTGCGCTGAACAGAGCGTATAACGTAATCCTTTGGCGCAGGATTTTCAATACACTCGTCAAATGCCATTGCAATAGTAGACGCAAGCTTCGATTGAATTTGCATACTCTCCTCAGGACCGATAAACAACCGTCTGCCGTCAATATGCGAAGCAAAATACACGCCCTCTTCCTTGATTTTGCGCAGCTTCGACAGAGAAAACACCTGAAATCCGCCCGAATCGGTAAGAATGGGCTTATCCCAGTTCATAAACTTGTGCAGACCGCCCATCTTATATACAACGTCCTCACCGGGGCGCAGATGGAGATGGTATGTATTGCACAGCTCCACACGAGTTTTCAGATCTTTCAGGTCAACAGACGATACTGCTCCCTTTATCGCAGCGCAAGTACCAACGTTCATAAAAAACGGCGTTTCGATATCTCCATGGACGGTGTGGAACAATCCTCGTCGTGCCAGTCCCTCAGTTTTCTTCAGTTCAAACATTTCAAATCCTCTTTAATTCATTTTACTCTGACGCAGCCGCCAAAACAGACAGCTTATAATACGTCACTCTATCCTTACATTGTACCACAAACAAGCTTGTTATTGCTACCCCAATTTGTATTTTAAATCATTTTCGTGATTATGCACAAATTTCGCGTCAAAAGTTTGGGGAATTTGAATTTTTAGTGTAATGGTTTTCAGCACTTGTAATATTTCAAGCATTATAGTATAATGAAATTAAGCTGATACAAGTACAGACAGAATTACTGCTGAACATATTCCGACAAACGCTTTCGGTTCAACAGTATATTGCTGTATCCCGTATCGCACCGATTACGGTTAGTCTGCCGCACAACGGCAAAAATGACAGGAGGAAAATGCTGATGAAATTCGGACATTTTGACGACAACGCAAGGGAATATGTAATAACTTCCCCCCGCACTCCCTACCCGTGGATAAACTACCTTGGAACTCAGGGGTTCTTCTCTCTGATTTCCAATACAGCAGGCGGATACAGTTTCTATAAGGACGCCAGACTCCGCAGAATAACACGCTATCGCTACAACAACGTACCCGTTGATATGGGCGGCCGCTACTTCTACATAAAGGACGGCGACACCGTGTGGACTCCTGGCTGGAGTCCTGTAAAAACTGAGCTTGACAGCTACGAATGCCGCCACGGATTGGGTTACACGGTAATCACAGGCAAAAAGAACGGCGTTTGTGCATCGGTAAAATTCTTCGTTCCGCAGGACTTCAACGGCGAAATCCAGAAAGTCACCATCAAGAACGAGAGTTCCGAGAAGAAGTCGCTGAAGCTTACAAGCTTCCTTGAGTGGTGCTTGTGGGACGCAAACGACGACACCACCAACTTCCAGAGAAACTACAACACAGGCGAAGTTGAGATACAGGGTTCTACCATCTATCACAAGACGGAATACAAAGAACGCCGCGACCACTTTGCGTTCTATACCGTAAACGTGCCTGTACAAGGCTTTGACACAGACCGTGAAAGTTTCCTCGGACTGTACAACGGCTTTGAACACCCCGACGCAGTTTTCGAGGGCAAACCCCGCAATTCCGTTGCAGAAGGCTGGTCGCCGATAGCTTCGCACTATATCGAGCTTGAACTTGCCGCAGGCGAAACCAAGGAACTTGTATTCTGCTTGGGCTACGTTGAAATGCCAGCCGATGAGAAGTTCGACAAGAGCGGAAACTACTCCGACATCATCGCCTCCTACACCGTAGACGGCAACGGCAATAAGAAGCCGCTCGCAAACGTAATCAACAAGAAAAAGGCTCTTGAGATGATAGAGCTTTGCAACACTCCCGAAAAAGCCGACAAGCTGTTTGAGAGCCTTCAGAACTACTGGAACAGACTGCTCACACAGTACAGCGTAAATTCACCCGATGAAAAGGTAAATCGTATGGTGAACATCTGGAACCAGTATCAGTGCATGGTAACGTTCAATATGTCACGCTCGGCTTCTTACTTCGAGAGCGGCATCGGACGCGGAATGGGATTTCGTGACTCCAACCAGGATCTGCTCGGCTTCGTTCATCAGATCCCCGAACGTGCAAGAGAAAGACTTATCGACCTTGCAGCGACAATGCTTGAAGACGGCGGCGCATATCACCAGTACCAGCCGCTCACCAAAATGGGCAACCACGAATTGGGTTCCAACTTCAACGACGACCCGCTGTGGATGATACTCGCAGTAGCACAGTACATCAAGGAAACAGGCGACATTTCCATTCTTGACGAGAAAGTACCTTACGAGAATAAGGAAGAACTCGCCGATACGATGCTCGACCATTGCAAGCGTGCGTTCAACCACGTCTGCCGTAAGATAGGACCGCACGGTCTGCCGCTTTCGGGACGTGCCGACTGGAACGACTGCCTTAATCTCTCCTGTTTCTCCGACAAGCCGGGCGAAAGCTTCCAGACTTATAACAACAAGGAGATTTTCCCCGAACCTCCGTTCTATTCGCAGACAGCCGAGTCCGTTATGATCGCAGGTATGTTCTGCTTTATCGGTCCCGAGTATCCTGCAATGTGCCGTCTTAAGGGTGACGAAGCAGAAGCACAGCGTGCCGAAGCAGAAATCCGCAAGATGTGCGACAACACAGTCAAGTACGGCTATGACGGCGAGTGGTTCTTGAGAGCCTACGACCACCACGGAAAGAAAGTTGGCTCTCACGAGTGTGACGAGGGCAAGATATTCATTGAGCCGCAGGGCTGGTGCGTACTTGCAGGACTGGGCAAAGAACAGGGCTGCGATATCCAAACGCTCGAAAGCGTTGACAAGTACTTGAACTCCAAGCACGGACTTGTACTTAACAATCCTGCATTCACCACTTATAAAGTGGAGTACGGCGAGATTTCTACATATCCCGGCGGCTATAAGGAAAACGCAGGCGTATTCTGCCACAACAACGCATGGATAATCTGCGCAGAAGCCGCAGTAGGACGCGGCGACAAGGCATTCGAGTATTATTCAAAGATTGCCCCTGCATTCCGTGAAGAGATGAGCGACCTGCACCGCACCGAGCCGTATGTTTACGCTCAGATGATAGCAGGCAAGGACGGTATGCGCCACGGTGAAGCTAAGAACAGCTGGCTTACAGGAACTGCCGCATGGAACTTCGTTGCGATATCGCAGTATATTCTCGGAGTAAAGCCGCAGTATGACGGACTTAAGATTGACCCGTCAATCCCGAAAGCGTGGGACGGCTTCAGCATCACCCGTAAGTTCCGCAATGCGGTTTACAACATAAAGGTAAGCAACCCCAATCACGTTTGCGCAGGCGTAAAGAGCCTTGTTGTAGACGGAAAAGCCATTGACGGCAATGTAATCCCTGCATACGCAGACGGCGAGCATACCGTTGAAGTGACACTCGGCTGATCTATTGTCCCGTCTGAATAAGTATTCCCGTGGAACAATGTTCCACGGGATTTTTGTTTTTAAGGGTTCGGACCAAATCCCCTTTACCTCAGAATTATTTACTCAATCCGCCATAGAAAACAGCTTTCTCGTCTGTGGCAGTCTCAGCAGCAGCACTGCACCGACAAGCGTAAACGCAAGTTCAGGCAGCATATATGCGCCGTTATAGCACAAACTGTAAATCCACTCGTTCTCTGTTTCAAAGCCGTCCCAGAGTATTCCTGCCGAGTGGAAAATCACCACTCCGCTGAACGTATGGCTTATAAACCGCAGAACAACAACAGCGGCAATGCCTGCGATATTCCCTGCCGTGCCTTTTCTGCGGAACATTCCCGCAAATCCAAGCACGGTAAACGGCAGAATGTAGTCGAGCATTATGCACCCCACAAGCATAACGGGCGTCAGCCCCCATGCAAACAAACCGTCAATCGCACCCTGCCCGAATTGAATAAGTGCAAACAGGAACGATGCCAGCACACCGACCTTCACACCGTGGCGAATACTGTAAATCGTCACAGGCAGCATCGACAGCAGCGTCACCGAGCCGCCCCACGGCAGATGAAACACTCTGATATAACTCAGCACCGTGGCAAGTGCCACCATCACTGCACCCTCCACAAGCACCGAGGTTTTGATTTTCTTTTTCTCTTTTGTTGCGTCCATTGTGTTACTCATTTTCTTTTCCTTTCCGTTAGTACGGAGCTTTCGTTGGAAAAAACATACCGCTGTAATCCATCGGCACAAAAAAGCGCGCCAACGGATAAAGTCGGCACGCTTGAAATGTCTTTTGATGATTTTGTCAGTCAAGAACACTTTTCCTACGTCGGCATTATCCGAATCAGGTGTGAACGCTGTCACAGCAACAGCATTCAAGGGTCTGCGTTCTTGCCAACGCACTCTCAGCCACGGCGGCTCTCGCCCTGCAGCTCCCCGTTAGTCCGTTGGTATTATATCACATAATTTTTCATTTGTCAACCACTTTTTAAAAATTCCTCTTTACCGATTTAACCTCGCAAACCCTTTCCTTTCGTCATTTTCACCAACAAACCGCCTTTTCTGATTTTTTTCGTAGTGTCTTTTCATATCAATTCAATACCATTTTATGCCGAAAGCATTGGCAAAACGTTTGTATTGTGCTAAAATAAGGTTAAGTTATATAGGATTGCACCGCTATCGCTGAGCAGTGTTTGGTTCATAGACGTCCCAAAGGCGGATACAACGAAGTTCACCTACAACGGGGAAGAGCAGACATACAATATCCCCGAAAGCACTCTGTACACGGTAAGCGGCAACAAGAAAACCGATGCAGGCACTTATACGGTGACCGTTTCGCTCAAAGACACGACCAATTCGAAATGGA
>CAZTRH010000036.1:0-19225 GCA_964616605.1 uncultured Ruminococcus sp. | reverse complement strand
AGCTATAATGCGCGCAACAATATTATGGGATACAAGCTTGCAAACGGCAATACCGTTTTCGTTATCGCCGAGGGCAGACTGGTAAACCTTGCGGCAGGCGACGGACACCCTGCTGAGATTATGGATATGAGCTTTGCCATACAGGCGCTTTCTGCCGAATATGTTGCCAAGAACGCCGCTAAGCTTAAAGACGGAAAGTCTATGACGATAAACGTTCCGAAGGAAATCGACCGAAAAGTTGCAGAGCGCAAGCTTGCTGCATGGGGAATAGCGATTGATAAGCTCACTCCCGAACAGGAGAAGTACCTTGGCAGCTGGGAAGTGTAATTTACAATTTAAGGACTGATGAACCGCCGACTGTGTATCAGTCGGCGACAGCTTTAATCAGGGAACAACTCAAGTTTAAGGGAGGGATATTGTGTTCAATATACTGGTAGCTGACGATCAGCCGAATATAAGACGGCTGTATCAGCACACTCTTGAAAAGAACGGTTATCGTGTGTTTACGGCTGAAAATGGCGAGGACGCATTGAATGTGCTTGAAAGCGAGCATATAGACCTTGTTATTCTTGATGTGATGATGCCGGAAATGGACGGTTATTCCTGCCTTAAATCCATCAGGGACGCAGGACTTGTCCTGCCTGTGCTGATAATAACCGCAAAAGGCGAACCCGATGATTTAAGGCGTTCGTTTATGCTTGGTACGGACGATTATATGGTAAAGCCTGTTGACGAGATAGAAATGCTGCTGCGGATAAAGGCTCTTTTAAGGCGCAGCAGGATTGCCGAAGAACAGCGGCTTGTTGTCGGGAATACCGAGCTTGTATACGACTCGTTTTCCGTAATACGCAACGGCGTTGAAACGGTGATTCCGCGAAAGGAATTTCAGATTTTGTTCAAGCTGCTGTCTTTTCCGGGGAAAACCTTTACCCGACAAAACATAATGAACGAGTTCTGGAATATTGACTCCGACAGCGAACTGCGAACAGTTGACGTGCATATAAACCGACTGCGTGAGCGGTTTTCCTACAATGACGATTTTGAAATAGTGACTGTCCGCGGTCTGGGTTACAAGGCTGTCAGAAGAGAGGAGAAGATATGAAGAAACAATGCCCCGTATGCGGTTGTCTTACGATTGAAGCAGAATGGGATATCTGCCCCGTGTGCTTCTGGGAGAACGAAAATGTCGGAGAAAACGAAGTAAGCGGTGCAAACCACGGTCTTACCCCTGCAAAAGCACGGGAGAATTACGCTTTGTACGGTGCGTGCGAGGAGCAGATGAAGTCAAAAGTCCGACCTCCCTTTGAAAACGAACTCCCCGAAAACAGGGAGTACACAGCGGCTGAAAAAGCGGCGGTTGACGGCTATCTCAATCCGTTTTTCAAGAGCATTATCGGACAGGACAGATGTCCCGTTGTGGTATGCAACGCTTCTGACGATATCGTTTATATGAACCCTGCGGCGATTGAGAAATACAAGTCATTCGGCGTGTGTGTCGGGGACAGCATATTTGCCTGTCATAACAGGCAGTCGCAGAATGCAATTGAAAAGGTCTGCAGCTGGTTTAAGGAAAGTCCCGATAATAACATGGTCTATACATACCGTAACGAGCAGCAGAACAAGGACGTCTATATGGTAGCACTGCGTGATGAAAACGGCAGCTATATCGGTTATTACGAAAAACACGAGTTCAGAAATCACGAAAACATGGATTTATACGATCTGCGATGAAAAAATTAAAAAAGAAATTGAAGCCTTTTGGCGTGGTGAACCGCCTTGGAATGAAATTTATGATTCTGACGCTTGCGATAATCCTTGCGGCGGAATTATCTGCGTTTACCACGACAATCGTTCTGGATATGGTTATGGGCGGCACAAGTCGGACAACGGAGATAATAGGTCTTATAGGAGCGAGCATTCTTATCGGCGCACTGCTTGCGTTTATAGCGGCAAACGCCTTTCTGAAACCCTTGTCCGAACTTGTCAAAGCCACAAAGCGTGTTACAAACGGCGACTATACAGTGCGGCTTGAACCTGATATGTGGACACGCCATACGGTAAAGGAGCTGAAAGAGCTTATTATCGACTTCAACGAAATGACCGAGGAGCTTCAGAACACTGAGCTTTTCCGCAACGACTTTATTTCGTCATTTTCGCACGAGTTCAAAACGCCGCTGGTGTCTATCCGTGGATTTGCAAGAGAGTTGTACGAGGGAAATCTCACGGAAGAACAGCAAAAGGAGTTTTCAAAGATTATTCTTGAGGAAACGGAATACCTTTCAGTTTTATCGCAGAACACGCTGCTTATGACAAATCTTGAAAACTGCGATATCATTACCAACAAAACGCTTTTTTCGCTAGACGAGCAGCTGCGTAATTGTATGATTACGCTTGAACCGCAATGGGCAGAGAAGAACATAGAAATTGATATGGAAGCTCTCTGTGAAATAAACTATTTCTGGAACGAACACTTTTTGTCACAGGTGTGGTACAATCTTTTCGGAAACGCCATAAAGTTCACCGAAAACGGAGGACTCATAAAAGTAAGCTGCGCAAAAATCGGCAATGATATAATCGTTCGTGTGGCAGACAGCGGCTGCGGTATCCCAGAACACGCATTGTCGCATATTTTCGAGAAATTTTATCAGGCGGACAGCTCGCATTCCACGAAAGGAAACGGTCTGGGACTGTCGGTCGTAAAGCGGATTATAGATTTGTGCGGCGGAGAAATTTCCGTTACTTCCGAGGTGGGAAAGGGAACGGAATTTGTTGTCAGACTAAAGGCAGACAAAACGGCTTGACGTAACTATTAAAAGGAGGTTCTATCATGAGCGAGGTTTATGAAAAACTTATGCGCTGTTACAGTGCGGTAAAGGAGAAGGTTTCTTTCACGCCGAAAATTGCGCTTATTCTGGGAAGCGGACTGGGAGATTTCTGCGATACTCCCGAATGTATGGAGGTAGTGCAGACCCTTGATTATGCCGATATTCCAGAATTTCCCAAAAGTACCGTTGCGGGTCACAAGGGAAGATTTGTGTTCGGTTACTGCAGCGGCGCGCCTATGGTGGCAATGCAGGGACGCGTGCATTACTACGAGGGATATTCCGTTCAGGACGTGGTGCTGCCCGTGCGCCTTATGCGGCTTATGGGAGCGCAGACGCTGTTTCTGACAAATGCGGCAGGCGGCATAAATCCTGCGTTCAAGGCAGGCGATTTTATGCTGATTTGCGACCAGATTTCTTTGTCTGTGCCATCGCCTCTTATCGGTGCGAATATTGAAGAACTGGGAACACGTTTTCCGGATATGACCGAGATTTACAGCCGCAGACTGCGCACTGTTATCGAAAACGCAGCCGCAGCAGAGGGCGTACCGCTTCAGCGTGGAACTTACATTCAGACGACAGGACCGAATTACGAAACGCCCGCTGAAATCCGTGCTTACGGACGGCTTGGCGCAGACGCAGTGGGAATGTCTACGGCGGTAGAGGCAATTGCAGCACGGCATTGCGGAATGGAAATCTGCGGTATTTCGTGTATCTCAAACCTTGCGTCGGGAATTTCGGCAAATCCGCTTTCTCACGCAGAAGTACAGGAAACCGCCGACAGAGTAGCACCGCTGTTCAGACGGCTTGTAGCAAGAAGTATCAGCGAAATCGGAAAGTAAAATTAAGGCAACACCGCATAAGGAGGTAATATTATGGCAGGACTTATTGACGAAAACGTGCGCTTTCATCTGAAAATCCGAAACGGCGATGTCGGAAGGTATGTT
This sequence comes from uncultured Ruminococcus sp., assembly GCA_964616605.1. GTDB lineage: Bacteria > Bacillota > Clostridia > Oscillospirales > Ruminococcaceae > CAG-115. The sequence continues at coordinate 15,456 of CAZTRH010000036.1, read as the reverse complement.
ATTCTCCCCGGCGACCCGGGACGTGTTCCGAAAATTGCGGGATACCTCACCGACGCTGTGCAGATAGCTCAGAACCGCGAATATAATATTTACACAGGATATCTCAACGGCGTTAAAGTCAGCGTCTGCTCAACGGGAATAGGCGGTCCGTCTGCGGCAATCGCTGTTGAAGAACTTATCGACAGCGGAGCGGATACGTTTATCCGAGTAGGCACAAGCGGCGGCATTGACTTATCCGTGTTCGGCGGCGACCTTATAGTAGCGTCTGCCGCTATCCGTGCAGAGGGTACAAGCTACGAGTATCTGCCGCAGGGATATCCGTCCGTTGCAGATTTTGACGTTACTACGGCGCTTGCACAGGCGGCAAAGGAGCTTTCGACAGACGAGCGGGGCAACCGTTATCACGTTGGCGTTGTGCATTCCAAGGACAGCTTCTACGGCGAAACCAATCCAGAACGCTCGCCTGTGTGCGATAATATCCGTGAACGCTGGAACGCCTATCTCAATGCAGGTTGTCTTACTTCGGAAATGGAGTGTGCGGCAATTTACGCAGTGGGATTGTCACGGGGCGACTGGCAGCACAAGATACGCTGCGGTGCGGTGCTTACCGCTTTGTGGAATGCAGAGCGTTCTAAGCGGGGACTTCCCGACACGATGACAAACGACTCCACACGAGGAATAAAGTGCGCTGTTCGTGCGATTGAACTGCTTATAGAGTGGGATAAATAAAAATTACCCTCCGAAACAGTTTGTTTCGGAGGGTTTTGTCATCTCTTTTTGTTTTTCTTTGCAGAATTATTCAAAGCCTTTTTCACGGGTTGTTTCGAAATCGTCTTCGCCGTATACTCACCGCCAATAACAGACGGAGCGGCAGACGTTTCTTCGACAATCCGCATTCTTATCCACTTCGGAACGTTTATCAGCAGCATTATGAACACAGTAATAACAGTGATGAACAAGCACGGCATATACAGCTCGGACGGACCTCTGCTGTTGGGGACTTCCTCAAACAGCTTTGAAAAACAGCTGTATGTCACGAGCGTTCCGATAAAAGCGATTGTATGAATAATGCTTGCCGCTTTTGAGTGACCGAGCATCACAACGAACATTCCGATAATATAGATTATCGACGAAATAAACCACAGCACAAGCGCAGGATTATCCGAAAACAGTTCTGCGTCCTCGCCTGTCCACAGGATAATCGGCGCAAAAACCCCAAGACACAGCGCATATATCGTTGTAAGAGCGATTTCAGCAAGCTTTAAAATTATCACGGCAACTCTCGCCCAACCCTCGCCCTGGTCTTTTCCGAAGAAAAAGAAGCTTCTTTTTTTCGGCTCATCTGAAGCAGGAGGTCGGATTGTGTAAGACGAATTAGAATTTCTTTCCATACGTTTCCTTTCCCGGAGGTGTTTATACTAACTATATCGAGATAGCGTTATTTGCTTTCGTCCTTGTATCCCCAGCGGTCGATGCCCGACTTTCGGATTGCGCCAAAAATACGCTGCTTGACGCCTTTATCATTGTGTTCAAGATTTGCAAGAAACTCCTTTGCCGATTGACGGGCGGTTTTCTTGTCAACGGGGCATTTTGATTTTACAATTTCCAGATTATTCCGTTTTGCGCAAGACATTACGGCATATTCTGGAGCGAACACCAGCGGACGTATCACCGTGATATCCTTTCGTGAGAGATAGGATATCGGCGCAAAGCAGCCTATTCTTCCCTCGTGCAGCAAATTCATCACGAATGTTTCGAGTGCGTCATCGTTGTTGTGACCCAGAGCCAGCTTGTTGCAGCCCAGTGACTTTGCCGCATCGTGCAGCGCACCTCTTCTCATCTTCGCACACAGCGAACAGGGTGACGGCTCTTTTCGGATATCGAACACAATCTCGCCTATGTCGGTGCGGATTAACTTAAATTCAACGCCAAGCTTCTCGCATAGCCGTTCAACGGGTGAATAGTCTGTTTCTTCGCCGCCGAACCGTGGGTCAAGCGTTATTGCCGCAATATCAAATTTTTTTTCGTAAAACCGCCTTAGTCCTGCAAGTCCGCACAGCAATACAAGGCTGTCCTTTCCGCCCGACACTCCGACAGCGATTTTGTCGCCGTCCTCGATAAGGTCGAACTCCTGACACGCACGGCGGATATAACCATAAATTTTCTGCATTTTAACCTCTTAAATTGTAACGCAAAAACTCGTTGTTTTCAAAATCTTTCCATACAAACTCACCGTTCTCGTAAATCACATAGCAGTGCGGAGAGTTTTCTTTCGGGAGAGCGACAGATCCTACGCCAAGGCAGTGAATACCGCTGACATTTTCGGCTTTCGGAATGTGAGTGTGTCCGTAAAGCGTTATACCTCCCTCGCACAGCGGCGGCAGACACTGCGGATTGTTGCGGTGTCCGTGTGTGAGGAACATTTCCCACCCGTCAGCGTAAATCAGCGCGCTATCCTGAAGCACGGGAAACTGAAGCACCATCTGATCCACTTCGGTATCGCAGTTTCCACGAACGCACAGCAGATTGTTCTTCACGTCATTGAGCAGTGTTATAACCTTTTTCGGAGCGTGACCGTCGGGTAAGTCGTTGCGTGGTCCATGATATAGCAGATCGCCAAGCAAGCACAGCTTCTGCGGCTTTTCACGCTCGAACGCTTCAAGTGTTTTTCTGCACCACAGTTCAGAGCCGTGGATATCGGACGCAAACATAAGTTTCATAATTCAATTTCTCCTTTGACAGCGTCAAAGCCATCACACCAGTTTCATCACAAGCTCCGTCACGAACACTCCTGCGCAGGCGCACACCGCAACGGTAAGCAGTCCTCGTTCAAAGAACGCCAGTACTACCGCAACGATAAAGCCTGCCACTGCGCTTACAATGCCGCTTGAGCTGTAGAATACAGACGGAATTGTCATAGCCGCAAGCACCGCATACGGCACATAGTACAAGAAGTTCATAAGGAACTGCGAAGTGATTTTCTTTCTGAACGCAGCAAGCGGAATCATTCTGACGAGGTACGTCACCAGTGCCATAACCGCAACGCTTATAAACAGATACAGTGTGTTGTCGATAGTATTATTCATTCTCCACAGCCTCCTCGCTTATTTTACGGGGAAACAGCAACGCGCCTGCCGCCGCTGCAATAACCGTGCAGATAATGATTGAAATTCCGCTTGATATAAAGCTGAAGACAGGTATGTAATAAACTGCGCAGCTGAGCGCAGCCGCAAGAACCACCGTAAACAGCACACCCTTGTTCTTGCGAGCAGGCGGTACGATAATAGCGATAAACATTCCGTATATTGCAATTCCCAGAGCCGACTTCAGCGCTTCGGGGAGAATAGAACCAAGTATTGCGCCCACAGCCGTGCCTCCGCTCCAGAAGAGATACGGCAGTAAAATCAGACCGTACATATAGCGTGGCGGCAAATCGTTATCCTTGCCCGAAGCCACGGCGAACACCTCGTCCGTCACGCAGAACGACACTGCCAGTCGGTGCCATATGTTGAACTTGCTGTCAAGCTTTTGCGAGAGTGACAGGCTCATCAGCGCATATCGCATATTGATGATAAGCTGCGCAAGAGCCATTTCCATATAGCCGCCGCCGGCAGCGATTATGCCGATACCTGCGACCTGACCTGCGCTTGTGACGTTGGTAAGAGATATAAGCACTGCGGTGATAGTGGGTATTCCCATATTTACGGCGGTAATGCCGAATGTGAACGACACGGACAAGTACCCGAGCGCAATAGGCAGTCCGTCTTTTATTCCGTCACGGAAACGGAGTTGTTTTTTCATTGTCATCTTCCTTTTTCTGAAATACCTTATCATTTTATCACATTCTGCTGCTTTTTTCAAGTGGTTTTTGAAAATATGCCTGAGTTATGCAAACATTCGCCTTATTTACACGTTTGGATACAATGTTCTGAAACAAAACGGCAGGACGTCACAGCAATTCCCCGAATATTTTGATTGACAAACGCTTCAGATTTGGGGGATACAATAATCACAGAGTGATTATCAGTTTGTCTACAAGCTGAAACGCCAAGCAATGCTTGGCGTTTTAGTTATTAAATCAATTAAAGCACTCTTGAAAGGAAATCTCTCAGACGAGGGTTCTTCGGATCGGTGAAAATCTCTTCGGGTGTTCCTTCCTCTTGGATTTTTCCATCGCACATAAATACAACACGACTTGCGACTTCCCTTGCAAATCCCATTTCGTGCGTTACGACAATCATCGTCATTCCGTCCTCGGCAAGCTTTTTCATAAGGCTCAGCACTTCGCCCACCATTTCGGGGTCAAGTGCGGAAGTAGGCTCATCGAACAGGATAACATCGGGGTTCATTGCAAGCGTTCTTGCAATCGCTATTCTTTGCTTCTGACCGCCCGACAGCTGCGAGGGATATGCGTCTGCTTTATCGGAAAGTCCTACCAAAGCAAGAAGCTCATCGGCTTTCTTGTCGGCTTCTGCCTGCGTCATAAGCTTGTGCTTTACGGGAGCAACTGTGATATTGCGGCGGATAGTGAGGTGAGGGAACAGATTGAAGTGCTGGAAAACCATTCCCATTTTCATGCGGACAGCGTTAAGTTCCTTGCCCTTTGCGTTTGTAATGTCTTTCCCCTCAAAAGTGATTGTGCCGCTTGTCGGTTCTTCAAGGAGATTTAGGCAGCGCAGAAAAGTGCTTTTTCCCGAACCCGACGGACCTATTACAACAACCTTTTCGCCCTTTTCGATATTTGCGGAAACATCGTCCAGAACAACAAGATCTTCAAAGCTTTTTTTCAGATTATTTACGCTTATCATTAGACAATCTCCTTTCAAGACGATTTACCAATGCAGTAAGTCCCACTACAAGAACAAGGTAAATGAGAGCCACCGCAATCAGCGGCAGAAACGCTTCATACGTCTGCGAGCGGATAGTATCGCCGCCCTTTGTAAGGTCGTTAAGCGCAATATATCCCGAAACGGAGGTTTCCTTAAGCAGTACAATGGCTTCGTTTCCGAGTGCGGGTAAAATATTTCTCAAAGCCTGCGGAAGAATTATATTAACCATCGTGCGTGTGTAGCTGAAGCCAAGGGAATAGCCTGCTTCAAACTGCCCCTTGTCTACCGACATAATACCCGAACGCACTATCTCCGCCACATAAGCCGCAGAGTTCAGACCAAACGCTATTACAGCAACCAACAGCTTGCTGATATTGACCGAGCTGAACACAACGAAGTAGATAATAAGCAGCTGCACTACCATAGGTGTTCCGCGCACCACCGTAAGGTATATGCGGCATATGAAATCGGGGATTCTGAGTTTTCCCGTTCGCTGATTTGTCGAACGTATAACCGCAATCACAAATCCCAGTACAATGCCGATTACAAGCGCAAGCGCTGTTATCAGCAACGTGTTTCCAAGACCTGTAAGAAGATACTGCCATCTGCCTTTCTCAAGGAAAGTCTGCTTGAATTTTTCAACGAAGCTTGTTTTTTCAGCCGTTCCGCCCTTGTAAATCACAACCTGACTTGCGGAAGTGTAGCTGTCGGTGAAATTGACGTTTTTCAGTCTGTCCTCGGTAACCGTCATTCCCGCAACGCCAACGTCCGCTTTTCCCGAATCAACCGCTGCGATTATGGAGTCAAACGCCATATCGTCAATCACAAGCTCCCTGCCCAGAATATCGCATACAGCACGCATCATATCCACGTCAAAGCCTGTGATAATGCCCTCTTCCTTAAGCTCATACGGCGGAAACTCGGCGTTTGTCGCCATAATCAGCTTGCCGTTGGGGTATTGTGTGCCTTCGGGACTGGTGTAGGGGTGCTTGCCGTACTCGTCATCGACAAGCCAGTTGCGCTCTATCATTTCAAGCGTGCCGTTTTCACGCAGCGTTTCAAGCGCACTGTTTATCTGCTCCGTAAGCTCATCGTTGCCCTTTTTCACAGCGCACGCATACTGCTCTACCGCAAAGGGTTCGGGTGAAATCGAAAGCTCACGGTTCTTTTCCACGAAATATTTCGCTGGAGCAGAGTCGATAAGTACAACGTCAACCTTGCCCTGCTTCAGAGCTTCAATTGCGTCTGCGCCCTTGTTGTACTTCTCGACTGTTGCCCCCTCTACTCCCTCGGCGAATGTCATACCGGTTGTGCCCATCTGAACGCCGATGTTTTTGCCTGTGAGGTCGGTGGACATTCCACGCACGACAATAACCTGATTGGTCTTGACGTAGCTGTCGGTGAAATCAACGTTTTCCAGTCTGTCCTCGGTAACCGTCATTCCCGCAACGCCGACGTCCGCTTTTCCCGAATCGACCGCTGCGATAATGGAGTCGAACGCCATATCGTCAATCACAAGTTCCTTGCCCAGAATATCGCACACAGCACGCATCATATCCACGTCAAAGCCGACAATTTTTCCCTCTTCAAGAAATTCATACGGCGCAAACTCGGCATTGGTCGCCATTACAAGTTTGCCGCTGTATGTAATACCATCGGGACTGACGTAGGGGTGCTTGCCGTACTCATCGTCAACAAGCCAGTTGCGCTCAATCATTTCAAGCGTGCCGTTTTCGGTAAGAGTTGCAAGCGCTTTGTTTATCTGCTCTGTAAGCGCAGTGTTGCCCTTTTTCACAGCGCAGGCGTATTCCTCTATCGCAAACGGATCACTTAAAGTAACAATATCGTTATTCTTGCTGACAAAGTACTTTGCAGGTGAGCTGTCAATAAGCACGGCGTCAATTTTGCCCTGCCTGAGTGCTTCAATTGCGTCTGCGCCCTTGTTGTATTTCTCAACGTCTGCATTTTCAATCTGCTCTGCGTAAGTCATGCCCGTAGTGCCGAGCTGAACGCCTATCTTTTTGCCAACAAGGTCGTCCACGCCGAACACCGCGTTTTCTGCCACCTGAACAGAACAGCCGCTCATCATACATACGAGCAGCACCAGAACCGACATCGCTGCTATTATTTTTTTCATAGCGGATAATCTCCTTAGTTAGAATAATGGCATAAGAGACCGCTGCGAACAGTCCCTTTGTAATTTACTTAGGCTTTTTCATTGTAAGCGAAATTCTGCCGCGCTTCAGATCCACGTCCAGAACCCACACCTTCACCACTTCGCCCACTTTGACAGCCTCCAACGGGTGCTTGATATATTTCTCGCAAATCTGAGAAATATGCACAAGTCCGTCCTCGTGAACTCCGATATCAACGAATGCACCGAAGTCTATTACATTGCGGACTGTTCCCATAAGCTCCATACCGGGCTTCAGATCCTTTATCTCCATAATATCACCGCTTCTCATAAGTGGCGGCGGCAGCTCGTCGCGGGGGTCACGCCCGGGTTTTTCGAGTTCCTTTACTATATCGGTAAGAGTAGGAAGTCCTGCGCCTGTTTCGTCCGCTACAGCCGAAAGCTTGACTGATTTTAGCTTTGTTCGTATAGCGTCCATATCGCCAAGCTCGTTATCGGTAATTCCACACTTTTCCATAAGCAGCTTTGCGGCTTCGTAGGATTCGGGGTGAATGCCCGTATTGTCAAGCGGATTTTTACCGCCGGGCACACGCAGAAATCCTGCGCATTGCTCGTATGCCTTTGCACCAAGCTTCTTGACTTTCAGAAGCTGCTTTCTGTCTGTAAACTCGCCGTTTTCCTCGCGGTAAGCCACTATGTTCTTTGCGACAGCGGAATTTATTCCCGAAATATAAGACAGCAGCGAATATGACGCTGTGTTGAGGTCAACGCCAACCGAGTTTACGCAGTCCTCGACAACGCCCTTTAGCGCTTCGTCCATTCGTGCTTTTGGCATATCGTGCTGATACTGACCAACACCGATTGCTTTGGGGTCGATTTTTACAAGCTCAGCCAGGGGGTCCTGCAAACGTCTTGCAATGGATACCGCAGAACGCAGTGATACATCGTAGTCGGGAAACTCCTCTGCCGCAAGCTTTGACGCAGAATACACCGATGCCCCTGCTTCGGATACTACCATATACGAAACCTTTTCGGGTATGGTTTTCAGAAGTTCTGCCGTGAACTGCTCGGTTTCACGGGACGCAGTTCCGTTTCCGATTGCGATTGTAGAAACGTGGTGCTGCTCTATCATTCGTGTTACGGTTTTGCGGGCAGTTTCCGCTTCGTTTTTGGAGCGTGTAATATAGATTATCGCAGTATCAAGCACTTTTCCCGTATTATCGACAACAGCACACTTACAGCCGTGCGCATATCCGGGGTCAAGTCCGAGAGTTACGGTATTTTTAACGGGCGGTGCCATAATAAGCTGCCTTAAATTGCTGGAGAACACCTTTATTGCGCCCTCCGCAGCGTTAGCGGTAAGCTCTGCGCGAACCTCACGCTCTATTGACGGAAAAATCAATCGCTTGAAGCTATCCTCGCAAGCCGCGCGCACGAGCTTTGCGCAAGCGCTTGTGTTTTCTGTAAGCTCACGCACGCACATACTCTCGCCCACGCCCTCGGGGAGAGTAATCGTCACCTTCAGAGCGTTCTCCTTTTCGCCCCTGTCCAAAGCAAGCACACGATGTCCTGCAATCTTTGATACAGGTTCGCAGTATTCAAAGTAGTTCTTGTAAACCTCGTCTGCTTCTTCGCTTGCCGAAGTGGAAGAAATCGAACCTTTCTGATAAACGGTTTCACGCAGCTTCTTGCGGAGTTCTGCATTATCCGAAAGGTTTTCGGCAATGATATCCATCGCTCCCTGAACAGCGTCATCAACAGACTTAACGCCCTTTTCCTCATCGACAAAAGCCTCTGCTTCTTTTTCGGGAATAGTATCGGCATTCTGTGCAAGGATTATTTCCGCAAGCGGCTCCAGACCCTTTTCTCTTGCAACAGAGCCTCTGGTCTTGCGCTTTGGCTTGAACGGGCGGTAAATGTCTTCGACTTCGACAAGCGCAGTCGCTTTTTCAATAGCTGCCGCAATTTCATCGGTCATTTTGTCCTGTTCGGTAATGGAAGAAATAATTTCCTGCTTGCGTTTTTCAAGATTACGCAGGTAAGTAAGCCTGTCGAACAGTTCACGCAGAATTGTATCGTCAAGAGAACCTGTCTGCTCCTTGCGGTAGCGTGCGATAAACGGAATGGTCTTATCGTCGTCTATAAGCGCCACCGTGTTGTCAACCTGCTCACGGCGGAGCTTGAACTCTTTGGCAAGTGTTTCGTTAATATCCATGTAATAGTGTACCCTCTCTTATCTGTCGGATTTTCTGATATCTGACATAATATCGTCAACCATACTGTTTGTAATGCGCTTTTTGCTGCGGATATCATCATCGTCGTCTATGAGATCCTCAACGCGCTTGGAAGCCAGTATCTGCGAGCTGCGTTTTCCTGCCGTTCCGGAACTGTGCGATGCCGATGCGGAAGAATTTGCGCCGTCCTTGTTTTGCTGTGAAGCGGAGTGCTTTGAAATCTGACGTCCTATCTGCGGAGCATTGTTTGCAGTCGGCAAGCCGTGACTTAAAGAAGATGTTGTTGTCTGAGCGAAAAATGCGTCGCTTAAATCACGCTTTGAAACGTCTTGGATTTCGGCGGTTTTGTCGTCCGTTTTAGCTTTTGATGACTCATTTACAGCGTTCGCTGCGTATTTCCCCAAAGCTATTTTCCCGGGAGTTTCGGGATTTGCATTCGGAGAAATAGCGGCAGGATTGAGTTTGGGTTTTTCGGCGGCTGAAAGCTTTGAATAATTGCCTGTCTTGTCAGTAAGCGGAATGACAGGGCGTTCCTGTGGAGCGGATTTTTTGCGTTCGTAATTGAAAAGCACAGGATTGCCGTCAGATGTATTCTGCGATTTGTTTTTTGAATACATGGCTTTTCCATCGCTGCTTACAGAAATCGAACTCCTGTTTGCAGCCGCTTTTGCAAGGTTTCCTGTTTCATCGGCATAATTCTTATACTGCGGCTCGACTTCGGGGTCGGGAAGTCTGGAAGCGGCAGTTTTTATTATGTCGTACAAAATCAGCGCAATGCATGGCAGAACCGCCACGCAGAACACTCCAAACGGCGTTTTTATAAAGCCTATCACTGCGCCAACCGCCTCGCTTGAATAATCCGCACTGCCTATGAGGCGTGTTTCGGCAACTTCATATGTCATATTGCCGTTCTCTATTGTAAGGTAATATTGTCCGTCTACAACATATATGTTTTCCACATAACCCAACGCACATTCGTTTGCACCTGTTCCTGTTGTGTACAGAACAAGTTTTCCCTCCGAGAGGTCGTATGCTGTCGTTTTCTGAATAAGTACAGCAGAACCCTTCGGAGCTTTGTCATACCCTTCGGACTGCACAATATATATGTTCATTCCGAACACGTCAACAGTATTCCTTGAACCGAAAGCCGCCGCACAGACTATAAGCAGTATTGCTGCGCACAGCAGCAGTCCGCAGATAATATACCCCAGTACTCTGAAAATTTTTTTCGATAAATTTATAAAAAACACTCCTTTTGCTCTTGACAAATTCAAAAAAAAAGTATATAATAAGAAAGTCGATTACACCAAATTTAATTATACCACATTTCGATTTATTTTGCAAGTAGATTTTGAACAATTGAACTTGATTTTTGCTAGTGTAGCACAGTTGGTAGTGCAGCTCATTCGTAATGAGCAGGTCGCAGGTTCGAGTCCCGTCACTAGCTCCAGCCGGTGCGACCGGCAGCGTTTTCGCTCCTACTTTATTGTAGGGGCGAATTTTTTGCCCGAAAACTAAAAAACTTTTTCCGACTTTTTATTCCGGTGCGACCGGCAGCGTTTTCGCTCCTACTTTATTGTAGGGGCGAATTTTTTAGGGGATTGGAACACGTTCACAAGTTTTCGGGCGCTTTTTTCGAACTATAAATGCTATTGACAATATCACAACAGCGTGGTAAAATGATAATATACTTTTTGAAAGGTGATTACGCAGGTTATGTACAATATACTTTTCGTTTGCCACGGCAATATCTGCCGTTCGCCGATGGCTGAATTTGTTTTCAACGACCTTGTGAAAAAACGTGGAATAACGGGCGTCTTTGCACAGTCCGCAGCCACTTCCACAGAAGAAATCGGAAATGGCGTTCATTATGGCACAGCCGCTATTCTGAAGCGGCTTGGGATTGATTATTCCGCTAAACGTGCAAGGCAGATAACACGGGCGGACTTTTCAGAATACGATCTGATAGTCGGAATGGACAGCGCAAATATCCGCAATATCAAGCGGATTTCGGGCGGCAGCGATGAAAAAGTGCGCTTGCTTCTGGATTTTACCGGCTGTCCCCGCGATATATCAGACCCTTGGTATACGGGGAATTTTGAACGTACCTACCGTGATGTGCTGGAGGGGTGTGAGGGGCTGCTTGAGTGGCTTTCCGACAACGTTTTATAAGAAACTGAGCCGTGAAGAACTTATCTTCACGGCTCTTATATATGCTTATCTCTTGTTTTTGTTGTATATCAGCATCAATCCCTTTAACAGCATTGCATCGTCAAGGATAATATCCTTGCGCTTGCAAAGGGGGATAATGACTCCCGACAAGCCGCCTGTTGCAACGACTGTGCATTGCTCGCCGAGTTCGTCCTCTATTCTCTCAATCATACCGTCTATAGCCGCTGCATTGGAGAACATTATTCCCGATTTCAGACAGTCGATTGTGTTCGAGCCGATAACTTTTTTCGGCTTTTCAAATGCGATTTTCGGAAGCTGTGCTGTGCGTGAAATAAGAGCGTCTGTTGATACAGCCATACCTGTCATAATTGCGCCGCCGATGTAGTTGTTATTACTGTCGATTACCGACAGCGTTGTGGCAGTACCCATATCTATCAGAATAAGCGGTGTTTTGTATTCGGCAATTCCTGCCACTGCGACAACCGCAAGATCCGAACCCAGCTGTGCAGGATTGTCAATCATTATGCTGAGTCCCGTGCGGATACCGGGACCTACCACCATAACGTCAACCCCCGTGAGCTTTACAATCGCCGCTTTCACAGTCCCTGTAACAGACGGAACAACGGACGATATAATCGCACCGTCAACGCTTGCGGTATCTATGCCGTTCATTTCGAGTGCGGCACGGATTTTCACTGCGTATTCAAGGTCGGTGGCTGTCTGGTTTGTGGCTATGCGCTCGCGGAAAATGATTTCGTTGTTTTCCGCACAACCCAGTACTATATTGGTGTTTCCTATATCAACGGCTATTATCATTGTGACGCTCCTCTCAATCGGTTAAGGCTTTCTTCGGTTTATCCTTTACAGGCGGAACAATAAGTTTTGCGTGAACAAGCGCCGAGCCTACACCGCCTGCTATAATTGTTGTAACTATCCATTCGACAATGGCATTTATTCCGACAAACGCACATACAAACAGGAATACATTCATTGTTCCCTGAAGCTCCTTTATATAATCAGTGTTTCCGAAAAGCAGCATAAGCGCTCCCATAAACAGCACAGTGTTGAACAGCGCAGTGCATAATCCCGTCACCGCACTTGCAAGGTACGGGTTTGCCTTTCGGCTGAGCAGTCTGAAAACAAGTCCTGCAACAAATCCTGAAAGCACTCTTGGAATAAAGCACACCACGAATGTATAGAAAGGATTTATCCCGACCAGAGCCGCTCCGAATGCGCTCGGAACGCCCACGCCAAAGCATTGCAGATAGCTCAGAACTCCGAATATGCCGCCTGCTATTGCGCCACCTGTAGGACCCATTGTCAGTGCGGCTATTGCTATCGGGATTGTGTTAAGCGTGATTACAAGCGGACCTACGGGAATTGAGCCGATAGGCATAAGTGTGAACACTGCTATCAGTGCCGTGATAATCGCCATCATCACCATGTTTTTTGTTTTGATTTTTTTCATAAAATACCTCCTGTTACTGTTCCCTATTCCCACCCTGTGCGGTTTCGGGATACAATACAATGCGGACGTGAAGTCCACAAGCATTATAGCATACTTCTGAAAAAAAATCAAGAGGATTTTCAATAGACCATCTGCCAATTCCCACGATTTTCCTGCAATCGTCAGGGTATGAAAAAATCCAGTTTTATGATTTAAAAGGGAAAACTCTTTCCTTTTGTCATTTTCACCAACAAACCGCCTTTTTTGAGAGAATTTTTTTTTCGAACGTCTTTTCATACCAAGTCGGCGTCTTTTCATACCAAGTATATTGACAAAATCTTCACGTTGTGTTAAAATATTGTAAAAAGAACAGAAGGTCAGCCTGTTGAGCTTTCAAAGATAATTATTCCCAAAAGACTCAGAAGCTCAGTGCCGTCTGCCAAAAAGCTTAACAGATTAAAGACACTGCATGATATAATCGGAGATGTAGACGTACCTGTTGTTCTGGATAAGAACTATGTTCTGAAAGACGGCTTTGCACGTTATTATGCGTATAAGGAAATGGAGCCTGAACAGGTTCGTGCAGTTGTACAGTGAATAATAGGAGTGATAAAATGATTGACGAAATTATTATCATTGTATGCGGCATACTGTTTTTAATGCTGTTGGCAGTACTTGTATGGTGGCTTAAAATCGGGAAAGAGCATTTCATTAAGAAACGCTGTCCTGAACGACTTAGCGCAGAAAAGGAAGAAAAGGAAAATGACAAAGGCAGACATTCAGGAGAGAATTAAAAGCACTCGCTATTTTACAAGCAGTGATATGAATGCAGATATATACAATCGGCTTGCAAAGCTCAGAGGCGTTATTACAAATCGTGAGGAAGACAGCCCATACCTGCTCAATAAAAAGAACGTAACAGGTATCTGGTATCTGACTGACCTTTCTTTTGAAGAAGGAGAACCGCAGATTATTGTCCGTGTTGATGAAAACAATCCAGACCTGAAAGCAGGCTCATATACACGGCTTTTGCTTCATGGCGAAATTTTTGATATTTTGCATAATGATGTGAATTATGATTATGAAGAAGAAATCAATCAGGGAGATACCATGATTCAAGGTCTGCAGTCAAAACTATTCCATGAAATAGAGCAAGGGAGAGTGCTTACTGTTTATGACAAGGAACGTGAGTAGCATGGCAACTCCAAGGGAACTTGAAGTTATTCGTGCGGATATTATGATTGCGAAGAACATTCTTTATCCGCAGGAAGGTTAAGTTATATAGGATTGCGCCGCTACCACTGAGTAGTGTTTGGTTCATGACGGCGACAATCCGTGAAAATTACATAAATGGAGGTAAGACAATGGTTAAAAAACTCAAAAAACCAATTTCGTGGCTATTGGCGGCAGCTATTCTGCTTGCGGCAATATTCGTGCCGCTGCCGATAGTTGAGGCGGCTGAGGAAGAGGTTCAGGTCGGCGCATTCACGGTAACGGGCGGCACAAAAGACGCAGACTACACCTACGAAAGCAGCGTTCTCACAATAAAGACAGGAACTCCGCTTACCATTAAAAACGCAAATGGTGGTGGTACCGCAGTTACCGACCGCATTGTGGTTGCGAAAGATGTAGATGCAACAATCACGCTTGCAGGTGTGAATATCATAATTAATAGTTCCGACTCACCGTTTCGGATAGTCAACAGCGAAAGCAATGTCGCAGTTATCCTTGCAGACGACACAACTAACATTCTGAAAAATACTTCAGTGAACTCGAGTAATACCAGTGCCGGACTTTGGAAGCAGGACAAAGGTACGCTCACCATCAAAGGCGGCACACTTGGCACAGGCAGTCTTGAAGTAAAAGGCGGTATTAATTGTGCAGGTATAGGTGGAAAAGCCGGTAATTCTTCGGGAATTACAATAGAAAGCGGCGTAATCACTGCAACAGGCGGAAATAATGGCGCAGGCATCGGCGGCGGCTATGCGGGCGATGGCAAAAACATTACTATAAGCGGTGGCCGGGTTACCGCAAAGGGCGTCATTGGCGGCGCAGGCATTGGCGGCGGCAGGGGCAAATATAACGGAAGTACTAATACCGTAACAGGCGGCAATGGCGATAATATTACAATTACAGGCGGCACTGTTACTGCGTCAGGCGGCACATATAGTGCAGACGATGGCGGCGGCGCAGGCATCGGCGGCGGCTATAGGGGTGATGGCACAAACATCACTATAAGCGGCGGTACTGTCACTGCAACAGGCGGCACATATGCCTCAGGTATCGGCGGCGGCAATAAAGGTACTTCCTCCGGTATCGCTATAAGTGAGAGTGCCGATGTTACCGTAACTCACGGATATTCGCATGAAGGCGCATTCACGGTAGCGGGCGGCACGGTAGGCACCGACTATTCGTATGAAAAAGGCGTTTTCACAATAAAGACGGACACTGCGCTCACAATAAGCAGCACGAAGAGTACTTCAACTACTGATACGATCTTGGTTGAAAGCGGCGTAAATGCAAACATAACGCTTGCAGGTGTGAATATTGACGTGTCGAGCAATAGGGGTAAAGCGGCTTTAAAAATTGCCGACGGCAGCACAGGCAATGTAACAATAACACTTGCAGAAGATACGACAA
>CAZTRH010000035.1:0-19309 GCA_964616605.1 uncultured Ruminococcus sp. | reverse complement strand
CCAATAAAGCAGCCGTCTGCCGCTCGGTCATTCCCTTGCGCATATTCCCAAGAAGCCGTTCGTATGCCATATCGCAGATTTTCTGAGCTTTTGAAATTGCTTCCATTTCAGCGTCAGATTTCACCGAGCGCAGCCGCAGCAATTCGCACGGCAAAGCGTCCGAAACCACAAAATCCGCATAGTGAAGTTGTTCCTTGTAGAAATTATAATCCGCAACAGATAGCTTATCGCTTTCCACAAACAATTTCTTAGCGCCGTATTTAATCAGCATATCAAGCAGTTGTTTCTCGCTTTTCAGCTCTCGCACAGAGAAATCAGAAGTGCGCTTTGGCACTCTCTCCATCAGCTTTTCAAGGAGTATCGGCGGAAGATTTTTCAGCATACTGCATCGCAGATACAAAAAAGTTTCTTCCTTTGTCACAAGCAAAACGCCGTTATCAATCGGAAAACCGCACAGATATCTCAATGACACCTGAGAAGTGATAAGAGCCGCTGACCTTTCATCGGGCAGCCACTGTTCAAGCAATTCAATAGCGCTCACTGTTTTGCACCTGCCGAATAATCAAGCGCCTGCAAAGCAAGAAAATAACTGTTTTTTCCAAATCCTGCTATGCTGCCTTTACAAACAGGAGCAATAACGCTTGTCTTGCGGAACTCATCACGGCTGTTCACATTGCTAAGATGAACCTCAATTACAGGAATTTTTATAGCAGCGATTGCGTCGCGGATAGCATAGCTGTAATGTGTGTACGCACCTGCATTGAGGATAACGCCGTCATATTTCAGTCTTGCATTATGGAGTGCGTCAATAAGAGTACCTTCACTGTTGGACTGAAAAAAATCCGTTTCATGTCCCATACTCTTTGCCATTGCTTCAATCTCGCCGTTTATTGACTGCAAAGTATCACCGCCGTAGATATTCGGCTCACGCTCTCCCAGAAGATTAAGATTAGGTCCGTTCATAACAAGTATCTTCATTGCTTAGTCCCCCAAACCTTCATAATATTTTTTCATACAAGCAGCGTCCTCTGCCTGAGTGCCGTCGCTCTCACAGATAACGGAAGGCGACAGTCCACGCTTGTAAATTTCCTCCAGAAGCGGCTCATAATCAGGACCGTACAGATCATCGCTGAACGTAAGATGCTTTTTTTCGCCGCCCTTCGTGTACTCTATCTTGCTGAAATGAATATGCATTGCCGACAGCCTGTCGTAACCCAGTTCATTTTCAATCAAATCAAGCATAGCCGCATAATCGCTGCGATTTTTTATACCGCCCAGCGTCCTTGCGTTAAGATGACCGAAGTCCACCGTCGGCAGAAAACGCTCGTCCACACTGCAAAGTTCCAGCACTTCTTCAAGAGTTCCCAGCTGATTTATCTTTCCCATAGTTTCGGGACAGATAATAATATCAGACAAACCCTCTTCATCAAGCGCTTTCTGTGCCTTTGCAAGAGTCTGCTTTGCCAGATATGTTGCCTCTGCCCTCGACATTTTTGAACACGAACCGCTGTGAACCACAATCTTTCTCGCACCCACACTGTGTGCTGCTCTTGCGGACTGCAGTATATATTCCACACTGTTATTGCGCTTTTCCTCTTCCACAGACGACAGTGAGATAAAGTACGGAGCGTGCAGCGTGATATAAATTCCGTTATCCTTTGCAATCGCAGGCAGCAGCTTCACTGTATCTTCCGACAGCCTTACGCCTCTGCCGCACTCTATTTCA
Source organism: uncultured Ruminococcus sp. (assembly GCA_964616605.1). Classification (GTDB taxonomy): domain Bacteria; phylum Bacillota; class Clostridia; order Oscillospirales; family Ruminococcaceae; genus CAG-115. Next base: position 17,583 of record CAZTRH010000035.1, on the reverse strand, counting down.
TATCCATTAAGTCCAAGCTCACGCAGATATTGCGGTAAATCTACAGGGAATTTTCTTTTCCCCCAGCTAATCGAATTTCCACCCGGTCCGAATGTGATCATATGAAACCTCGTTTCAGCCCTTATAACGGACATTTTTCATTTCCAGTTTACTGTAATCCCTGTGGAAAACAAGACTTTCCGCCTTTCTCTTGAGTCGGAATGTCGGAGTATTCTCCAGATGAAACGGCTCTACCAGAACCGTGCGTATTCCTGCAAGATTACCTGCAAGCACATCGGTAAATATCTGATCTCCGACGACAAGCGTCTGACTGGGCTTAACTTTCATTGCTTCAATTGCACGCAGCACACCGAAAGAAAGCGGTTTTGCACCATTTGCCGTGTAATCCAGCCCCATTTTCTCCGCAAGCGGCTTTACTCTGCGAGGAACGTTGTTCGACACCACACGCAGCTTTATTCCAAGGCTGCGCATATACGAAAGCCACTCCATAACGCCTTCCTCTGCGTTGGGACTGCCGTGCATGGACAGCGTGTTATCCATATCCAGCACCAAAGCGCGGACATTGTTTTCTCTCAGAAACTTTTTATCTATATCAAGAACGCTTTTTAGCCAATAAGTTGGTCTGAACAGCATTTAATTCTCCTATCAGCAGTATCACAGATAACTCACCATAATTTCATCATGATGCTACAACTAAAGCGGACAAATAGTTTGCCCGCTTCGTCTGTTGTTCATTTTCCACGCAAATCAATACTTGCGCTTACGAGCAGCTTCGGACTTCTTCTTACGTTTTACCGAAGGCTTTTCGTAATGCTCTCTTTTACGAACCTCAGCAAGAACGCCGTCCCTTGCACATGAACGCTTGAAACGCTTAAGAGCGGTATCAAGAGATTCATTTTTACCAAGACGAATTTCTGCCATCTATGTTTCCCTCCCTTTGCCAAGTGGCACAGGTTCTATAATTGATAAATCATAGTTATACATACAGTATATAAAATATTATACACCTTATAACTCGATTTGTCAAGCGTTTATTTAATATTTTTACCAACTTTTGCAATTTTGGTGAAACTGCACAAAAACAATCGACATTAATCAGAAATTATATCTGAAATATCAATCTTTTCACCGTCTGCCCACAGACGTTCCAGTTGGTAAAAATCACGGGCCTGCTTATGGAAGATGTGAACCACCACATCAATATAGTCCATCACAACCCAGTCGTTGCTGCCGATACCCTCAATGCTCTTGGGGGTAAGTCCCTTCTGTTCAAGCTGATATTCAACCTCATCAGCAAGAGCCTTGACCTGAGTGCTGCTTGAAGCAGACGCAATCACAAAGTAATTTGCAAGGATAGTCAGCTCCTCAACCTTCAAAGCCATAATATCTTCGGCTCTTTTTGAATCCAGTGCCTTTACGGCTATTTCAAGTTCTTCTCTGTCAGTCATAAATGCTCCTTATTCTCATTAAATCTCAAGTAATAATTATAAGCCTCAAACGTTGAAACAGGCAGAGATCCGCATTTTCCGCTGATATCTGCAAGCTGATAGCATAACGCAACAGACATTGCCACATCAATATCCTTGTAGCAGTATTCACGCAGCTTCTCAACGTCCTTATAGTCCCTGTCCGCTGAAATCATATCGCCAAGATACACAATTTTTTCAAGCAGCGTCATTCTCGCACTGCCGACCGTGTGGTAACGTATTGCGTTTATTACTTCAGCGTCATCAATTTTCAGCTTCTCACGAACGTAATATGCACCCGCAACAGCGTGCCAAAGCGACTTTGTTGCAATTTCGGCAGGGTCGGGAGAAAGACCGCTATCAATAACATACTGCCTTTGTTTTTCGGGAGTTTCCTCTTTCATCACATCGTGCAGCAGTCCTGCAAGATAACAGCGTTTTTTGTCGCCGCAGTATTTCTCAGCAAGCTTATAGCACTCGTCCGCAACATTCATACTGTGAACAAAGCGTTTTTTTGAAAGCAACCCTTTGATAAGCCGCTCGTATTCGTCAAATTCTTCGTACTTGCTCAAAGCCAGTTCTCCTTACGGTTCTTGCCAGAATTTACCCTTGTGAAAGTTTTCGTTCCCAAGAGATTTTGCAGTCAAGCGGAACATCACACACCCATCGGGGCAAACTATGGTTTTGCTGTATCTGGAGTCGCCACCGAGATTTTCAAGGTTGCCGCCGCTTCTGACAGCTTCCATAAGCGGATAAAGCACTGTCATCGTCTTGCTGCAAATTCCCAATCCCTGAGAATTGACAGGGCAGCCATATGTGCAGTAATACTTATCGCCGATTTCCTCTCCATTGCGGCAATAGTTTTCTGTTTTGTCGCCTTGAAGAAACCCCACAACCTCTATTTCAAACTCATATTCCTCGGCGTACCACTTCTTCACAGCGAACCTTCCTTGTAAAGTCCGTTTACGCTTATATAATCCACAACAGCTTTCGGCACAAGCCCCGATATATCCTTGCCGTCCGCAACCGCTTCTCTCACCCGAGTTGAGCTTACGTCCACAATCTCCGTTGGAAGAACCTTAATTCTTCCCATTTCGTTTGCAAACTCCAGCATATCTGCATAGTTGTCGCCGCCTCTTGCGACAGCGCACACAGCGGTTTCTTTCAGTATAGACTCATACTTAAACCACCGGTCGAACGAAAACAGCATATCGCCGCCGATAAGCAGATAGAAACGGTTGTCAGCTTCAGACTTCTTCAACTCACGGATAGTGTTAATCGTGTAGCTTATACCGCCCATGTGCTTTTCAATATCGGAAATTTCCACTCTGCACTGCATGCCCTTGCCGTACTCAATTACTTCAGGGAATGCAAGCCTTGCCATTTCCATTCTCTGCTCAAACGGCAGAAGCTTTGTCGATTTGTGCGGACTTTCAAACGTGGGGATTATTATAAGCCGGCGCAGTTTAAGTTGCTTTACCGCCTCCATAACAAGATTTAAGTGTCCATTATGCGGCGGATTGAACGCACCGCCGAAAATTCCCGTCTTTAAAGACTTATCCTGCTCAGCCAAGGTCGATCACTCTTTTCTTCGGGTCACGGCTCACACGGAAAAGCACGAATTTCCGTCCGATAACCGCAACAACGTCAGCCTCAAGCTTTGGCGCAATGATATCTGCAGCTTCTCTTGCGGTATAGTCGCAGTTCTCCTGAACTCCAAGCTTTATAAGTTCTCTAGCGTTAATTGCGTTTTCAAGCTGATTTATAATCTCGTCTGAAATACCCTGTTTTCCAATATAGAAAATCGGACTTTGCGACTGCGCCATAGAACGCAGTTTTGCTCTTTGTTTACTTGTAAGCATTTACGAAAACTTCTCCTTCAAAATCTCAGAAAGCTGTCTGAAAGCGTTGGCGCGATGAGAGATTTTGTTCTTCTCCTCCTCGCCTATTGTCGCCATACTTTCGTCATCGTTAATCATAAAAATCGGGTCATAACCGAAACCGTTACGTCCAACGGGCTTATCTCCGATAAACCCATGAACCTCGCCGTTTACGGAATACTCATCGTCCTCGTCATAGATGAAATAAATCGAGCATACAAACCTTGCTTCACGCAGTTCGTGTGCCACACCGTGCATTTCGTCCAGAACCTTTTTGCAGCGGTCCTTATCAGACGCACCCTCTCCCGCATAGCGTGCGGAGTACACTCCCGGCGCACCGTTAAGGAAATCAATCTCCAGTCCGCTGTCGTCAGCCATAGTCGGCAAATGTACAGCGTCAAAAACCGCCTTTGCCTTTATATGCGCATTTTCTTCAAAGGTTTCGCCGTCCTCCACGATCTCGTCCGTAAATCCCGCTTCACGCATAGAAAGCACCTCAAAGCCATACGGACTTAAAAGCTCTCTGAACTCACGGATTTTGCCTTGGTTATTGGAAGCAATAATCAGACGTTTTCGGCAAGGCGTACTGTCGGAGGGAATTTGTTGTGTTTGCATAAAAAATCCTTTCAATATGTGTTCGCCGTAATTCAGCGAAAAAAACTACATAACAGAATTATAACATAACTTCCTCGAAAAGTCAATAAAACAATCACAAAATTATTCAAACAATGCTTCAACGTAATCTTCGGCATTAAACGGCTGTAAATCGTCTATCTTCTCGCCCACTCCCACCAGTTTCACAGAAAGACCGAGTTCATTTTTAATTGGAATAATAATTCCACCCTTTGCCGTGCCGTCCAGTTTCGTCAGAACAATACCCGTAATATCTGCGCTCTCGTTAAACAGCTTTGCCTGATTAACCGCATTCTGACCCGTAGTAGCGTCCTCCTCGCCTATTGTCGCCATACTTTCGTCATCGTTAATCATAAAAATCGGGTCATAACCGAAACCGTTACGTCCAACGGGCTTATCTCCGATAAACCCATGAACCTCGCCGTTTACGGAATACTCATCGTCCTCGTCATAGATGAAATAAATCGAGCATACAAACCTTGCTTCACGCAGTTCGTGTGCCACACCGTGCATTTCGTCCAGAACCTTTTTGCAGCGGTCCTTATCAGACGCACCCTCTCCCGCATAGCGTGCGGAGTACACTCCCGGCGCACCGTTAAGGAAATCAATCTCCAGTCCGCTGTCGTCAGCCATAGTCGGCAAATGTACAGCGTCAAAAACCGCCTTTGCCTTTATATGCGCATTTTCTTCAAAGGTTTCGCCGTCCTCCACGATCTCGTCCGTAAATCCCGCTTCACGCATAGAAAGCACCTCAAAGCCATACGGACTTAAAAGCTCTCTGAACTCACGGATTTTGCCTTGGTTATTGGAAGCAATAATCAGACGTTTTCGGCAAGGCGTACTGTCGGAGGGAATTTGTTGTGTTTGCATAAAAAATCCTTTCAATATGTGTTCGCCGTAATTCAGCGAAAAAAACTACATAACAGAATTATAACATAACTTCCTCGAAAAGTCAATAAAACAATCACAAAATTATTCAAACAATGCTTCAACGTAATCTTCGGCATTAAACGGCTGTAAATCGTCTATCTTCTCGCCCACTCCCACCAGTTTCACAGAAAGACCGAGTTCATTTTTAATTGGAATAATAATTCCACCCTTTGCCGTGCCGTCCAGTTTCGTCAGAACAATACCCGTAATATCTGCGCTCTCGTTAAACAGCTTTGCCTGATTAACCGCATTCTGACCCGTAGTAGCGTCCAGTACCAGCAGCGTTTCAACGGCAGCGTCCGGCAACTCACGGGAAATCACTCTCGCAATCTTTTTCAGTTCTTCCATAAGGTTCTTCTTGTTGTGCAGACGTCCTGCGGTATCACACAGTACGATATCCGCACCTCTTGCCTTAGCCGCAGAAATAGCGTCAAACACGACCGCCGCAGGGTCTGCACCCTCTGAATGCTTTACAATATCCGCGCCTGCACGGTCTGTCCACACATTAAGCTGATCAATCGCCGCCGCGCGGAACGTATCGGCAGCCGCCACGATAACTTTCTTGCCGCTGTTCTTGAAATTTGCAGCCATTTTACCGATTGTTGTGGTCTTGCCTGCGCCGTTTACGCCAATTACCATAATAACGGACGGTTTCGTGCTGATATCAAGCTCGCTTCCGCCGCTGAGCATTTCGGAAATAATGTTTTTCAGCAGCTGCTTTACTTCAGCAGGCTCCGTAGCGCCTGTTTTCTTGACTTCCGAACGCAGTCTGTCGCAGATTTCCATACTGGTTTCCGCTCCGATATCCGAAAGAATAAGCGTTTCTTCCAGTTCATCAAAGAAATCCTCGTCAATCTTCGTAAAGGAGTTAAGCAGCTGCTCCACCTTGCTTACAAAGCCGTCTTTGGTCTTTTTCAGACCCTCACGCAGTTTATAGGACGCAAGTTCCTTCTGCTGCTGCTCGTATTCCTCCTGAAACTTTATATCGCTCTCGTGGTCGGTAAAAATCGGCTCTGCCCCTTGCAGTCTTTCAAGAAGCGAAGGTCTGCGCTCCTCGCTGTCCGAAGCGTCAGACGTTTCAGGCAAAGACTCGCCGTCCACTGCGTTTGGTTCTTCTGCGCTGTTAGTGCTGTTTTCCTGCAATTCTGCGTCAGCTGTTTCATTATCAGTCTGCTTTTTCTTCTTGAATATGTCAAATAAACCCATCAGTTAGTAATTCCTTCCATATCGTCAGTCAGTTCCTGTCTGATAAGACGGGAAACGCCCTTTTCCTGCATAAACACACCGTACAGCACAGAGCAGCCCTCAATCGTGCCGCGTCTGTGAGAGATAATCATTAACTGTGTGCGGCGGCTGAAACGGTTGACATATGCAATATACTTTTCAACGTTTATAACGTCAAGCGGAGCGTCCACCTCGTCCAGCATACAGAACGGCGTAGGACGGTGCATAAGTATCGCAAAATAAATCGTAATCGCCACCATTGCCTGCTCGCCGCCCGACAGTGAAATAAGGTTTTTGATAACCTTTCCGGGAGGAGCCGCTTTTATCTCAATTCCGCTGTTCAGCACATCATCGGGATTAGTAAGTTCCAGTTCTGCGTGTGCGCCCTCTCCGAAAATCTGCACGAACACGTCCTTGAAATGACGGTTTATCTCGTTGAAGCTGTCGAGGAACTGCTTCTTGATATCGGTTGTAAGCTGCTCAATAAGCCGCTCCAGTTCACGCTTTGAGTCCTCGATATCACGCAGCTGCGCCGACTGGAATTCAAACCGCTCCGATACAGTGCGGTATTCCTCAATAGACTCCATATTCACAACGCCAAGCGACGAAATTCTCTTCGTAAGTTCAGCAAGTTCGTTTTCGGAAAACAGCAGATTTTCAAGTTCCTCAGCCTGCTCTGTTGCCTGCGACACCGTAAGTTCATAGCTGTCATACAGCAGCGACACTATCTTGTCGTATTCCTTCTGAACCGACTGTTTTCGCTCGTCCAGACGTGCAAATTCTCTTGAATAATGTTCCTTATGCTGATTTGCTTCGCTGATATCCTTATGGAGCGCAGTAATCTTCATTTCAAAATCGCTTATCTGCTGAGTAAGCTGCGAAATTTCCTCGTTCTTTTCGTAAATCTTTCCGCTGCCGTCCGAAAGTTCACGCTTGATAACCTCGATTTTCTCACGGGTAATGCGATCCTGCTCATCAAGTTCCGCAGTAATACGGATATATCCGTCGCTGCTTTGCAAAAGCATTTTTCTGTTTTCCTCAAGGTTGTTTATCTGCTGTTTAAGCATATCAATATCGTGAAGTACATTCAGCTTATCAGAATTGAATTGCTTGATTTTATCAGAAATATCACGGATTGTATTCTCAACTTCGCTGCGTTTGCCTGTCTGTTCTTCATACTGTTTTTCAAGAACCGAAATCTTCTCCGCAAGTGACGAAATCAGCTCCTGAGCCTGCTCGTAAGCCTCATTATGACGCTTTATCTGCGTGTCAAATCCCGCAAGCGTGCTGCGTGAGGCCTCGCCTTGATTTTCAAGAGCCTCAATAAGAGCCGTAATTCTTGAAATCTCGGCAGCCGCTCTGATATCCTCGTTTTCAAGACTTCTGATTTCATCGCTCATACCCTCAAGCTCAATGGTGTACTTTCCCACTTCCGCCTTACAGCGTTCATATTCTTCCGTTTTAGCCTTTGAGGACTCACGCAGCTTTGATATATCCGAATACAGCGACTCCAGTTCCTGTTTTCTGGAAATAATGCCGCCCTTGCTCACCTTCGAACCGCCCGTATACGAACCGCCTGCATTGACAAGCTGACCGTCCAGCGTCACGATACGGAACTTATATCCGTACTTCTTACCGATGTACTTAGCCGTGCTGATATCGTCAACAACGACAGTCGTTCCCAGAAGATTGCTTACAATCCCCGTGTATTCATCAGAGCATTCCACAAGAGAGCCTGCTATACCCTCAAAACCGTCCTCATCAGCCAATCTCGGCTCATTAAAGTTCCTGCCCTTGATAGACGTCAGCGGCAGCAGCGTTGCACGTCCTGCATTTGTTTCTTTAAGGAAATTTATGCACCGCACCGCAGTATCTTCGTTGTCAACAATGATATTCTGCATTACAGGCGACAACACTGTTTCAATAGCGGTAACATACTTTTCGGGAACGGTGATAACGTCAGCCACGATACCGTGAATACCTCTGATCCGTCCCTGCTCGCCTGCCTGAAGTATATCCTTTACCGAGCGGAAATACCCCTCACGGCTGCGTTCTATATCCGACAGCACACGATGCCGCTGCTGCTTTTCGGAAAGTTCGGCTGTTACCGTATCCAAAGCCTGTTTTGCTTCATCAAGGCGTTTTCTCTTACCCTGTGCCAGCCGTTCCAGACCCTGAAGCTTGTTTTCTGCGGCAGCCTTTTTCTCGGCATTTTCCGCAGAAGTTTTCTTCACTTGTGATAATTCATTTTTATATTCGTCAAGGCGGTTCTGACTATCGCCCAGATCTTTCATAAACTGCTCCCGCTGCTGTGCCGCTTCGTCCGCTCCACGCTTTGCAAGAGAAGCCGCAAGTTCCTGCTTTGCCTCCTCGTTTCGTGCAGCGGCAATATCCGATTCCAGAGCGGAATAGCTCTCGTTTTCGGCATTACTGCGCAAGGAAATCTCCTCAAGCTCTCTTGTAAGTATTGCCGCCTGTTCCTCACAGTCCTCCGCCTGCTTTTGCTTATCGGCAATCTTAAAATTCAGTTCGTCCGTCTGCTTTACAAAATCCTCCGCACTGCGCTCAGCATTTTTCATCTGCTCAGAAAGCTCGGTTCTTCTCTGTTCATTGTGCTTAAGGTCGTTTTCCGCAACAGAAATAGCCGCTCTCTTTTCGGCAAGTTCTTCGTTATCCGCTTGAATACTAAGCCGCACTCTGTCGAGTCTGCCTTGTGCAGAAAGCTTTTCATCAGACAGATTTTCTATCTTCTCCTCAGAATTTCGGATATCACGCTGATAGTTTTCAAGTTCACCCTGATTTCTGAGAATGCCGTCCGACAGTTCAGAAAGCTGAGTTCTCTTTTCGTTGAGTCTTGCAACGGATACAGAAATTTCAAGCGTTTTTTTCTGCGCCAATAGTTCAGCCGCAAGAGCCGCCTTTTCCGACTGCCGTTTAAGAACAGGCAGCCGCTCCTCGTCCACACGGATAAGGTCACGCTGACGGACTATGTTTTCTTCCGCCTGCGACAATTGCTTTTCAGCGTCGGCTTTTTTTCTGAGGAACAGCGATACACCTGCCGCCTCCTCGAAAATCTCACGCCGCTGAGTATCTCTTGCACTGATAATTTCGGAAACTCTGCCTTGTCCGATAATAGAGTAGCCGTCACGGCCAAGACCCGTACCCATAAGCAGCTCTTGAATATCACGCAGCCTTGATTTCTTGCCGTTAATGAGGTATTCGCTTTCACCCGAACGATACAGCTTACGGGAAATAACCACCTCGTCGTTGTCCACAGCCAAAGCCCTGTCGGAGTTATCAATAGTAAGCGCCACTCTTGCAAAACCCATAGGCTTACGCTCTACTGTGCCGTGAAAGATTACGTCCTCCATCTTCTCGCCGCGCAGAGTTTTAGCGCCCTGCTCGCCCATTACCCAGCGCAGTGCGTCCGAAATATTGCTTTTTCCGTTGCCGTTTGAACCCACTATTGCGGTAGTTCGGGTGTCAAATTCCAGAACCGTTTTATCGGCAAAGGACTTGAAACCCTGTATTTCCAAAGTTTTAAATAACATTTAATATCCTTTATGCAATCTCAATATACACGCCCTGTCGAGGCTTGAATTTTACTTCATATCCCATCATAGCAAGGGCGTTTATGTTACATTTATTTTGTCCCACAGCCTTTGAGATGTTTTTAGGGTCTGTATAAACCAAATACTTTCCCTTTTCTGCACCCAAAATCTGCTTTTTCAAATCTTCAAGAAAAATCCGACTCTCCACAATCTCACGGAAAGCAGGGTGATACACGCCGCCCAGCATTTCACGCTCTACATCTGTGCTAGCGTGAAGCCCCATTCTGATAACTGAAATCCCGTTTTCAGAAAACAGCCTTAAAACAGCGGCACACAAATCCACCGTTTCCTCAAATCCGAACGAACGATACTCACCGCTCTGATAAAGCTCACCCAAGCGTGTGCCTTTCAGAATTACGGTAGGGTACACTCTGACAGTACTGGGATTTATTTCAGCAAATTCTCTTGCTGTGTTTAAAGTCTTTTCGGGAGTATCCCCATACAACCCCGTCATCATCTGAAGTCCCAGTTCAATGCCGCTATGCTTTATCAGACTTGAAGCTTGTCGCACATCTTCGGCTGTATGCCCACGTTCATTAAGCCGCAGCACCTCATCGTCCATAGACTGTGCGCCGAGTTCCACAGCGGTAATGCCATACTCACGCAAAATCCCTATAATCTCTTCCGATATACAGTCGGGACGAGTCGAACAGCGTATGCCCGAATACACGGGATACCGCTCCATAGCGGATTTTGCCGCTTCAAGCAGCTGAACCATATACCCCCTCGGAACAGCGGTAAAGCTGCCGCCGAAAAACGCAATTTCAGCGCAATACCCCTTGTCCATAAGGTGGTACGCCTGTTCTTCAAGCAGCTTTGCAACATCTTCGCCAGACGGCGGCTTTGCCGCCCCCGAAATGCTCTTCTGGTCGCAGAACGTACACCTGTGCGGACAGCCGATATGTGGAATAAAAATCGAAACGTTAGTTTTCTTCATTTCTCAGTTCACATCATAGCCCATAAGCTTCACAGCTTCACGGGCGGCAGCCTGTTCTGCCTCTTTTTTCGAGTGACCGCTGCCGCTGCCTATCACCTGACCGTTGAGCAGAACATTTGCAAAAAACGCCTTGTCATGCTGCTTGTCGCCGTTATCGGTGACATCATATGATATCCGTTCTTCGGGATTTTGCTGAATAATTTCCTGAAGAATGGTTTTATAGTCGCCAAGCCGCACTTTTCCCGATTTCAGAGCGTCAATGCTCGGAACGAATTTCAGAATCATCTTCTGAGCCTCGTCCTCTCCTCCGTCAAGGAAAATTGCTGCAATCAGCGCTTCAAAAGCGTCAGCCAGAATAGAACGCCTGTCCCGTCCTCCTGTCATCTCCTCGCCCTTGCCAAGAAGAATATGACGTCCTAAATCTATCCGTTTTGCGAACTCATAAAGCGAATTTTCGCACACGATAGAAGCACGCAGCTTTGTAAGTCCACCCTCCGGCACAGCAGTCATATTCGTGAACAGATATTTCGACACCACCAATTGCAGAACTGCATCGCCTAGAAATTCCAGCCGTTCGTTAGAGCCGTTGTTCTTACCGCCCGAATAACTCGAATGCGTAAGAGCGCCCACAAGCAACGCACTCTTGCGGAAGTGGTATCCGATTTTCTCTTCAAGCTTATACAGACTGTCAAAATCAGTCATTATCAGCACTCTCCCCACCGCTAAGACTTGCGATATTCTCAGTCATCTGTGCGATAGCGTTGTTTTCAACAAACAGCTTCGCCTGGCGAAAGGCACCTAGAAAAGCCACTGCGTCGCTAGAACCGTGCGCCTTGAAAACGGGCTTTGCCGTTCCAAGCAGCGGCGAGCCGCCAATCGTCTTATAGTCCATCTGCTTCATAAAACCGCCCAGCTGCTTTTTAACGCACAGCGCACCGATTTTTGTTTTAAGGTTAGCAAAGAACATTCCTTTCAGAGCGTCTTTCATCAATGCTCCCATACCCTCGCAGGCTTTGAGGTATACATTACCCGTAAAACCGTCTGTTACAAGCACGTCCACTGCGCCGAGCGGAACATCTCTTGCCTCCACAAAGCCGACGAAATTTATGGGGGTTTTTTCAAGCAGTGCCTTTGTTTCCTGTTCAAGCTGTCTGCCCTTTTCGTCCTCTGTGCCGATATTCAGCAGACCCACACGAGGATTTTCAATTCCCATCGTAGCTTTCATAAAGCAGCTTCCCATAATTGCGAACTGCTGCAGCATTTCGGGACGGCATTCAAGGTTTGCACCGCCGTCAATAACAGCGTAACGCACTCCGCCCTTTGCAGGCATAAGCGGCACGAGAGCTGTTCTCTTAACTCCCTTGATACGCTTGCCTATCATAGTACCGCCAAGCACGATAGCCGCAGTACTTCCGGCGGAAATAGCAGCGTCAGCCTCGCCTTTTGCAAGCATATTAAACGCAACGCCCATTGACGTTCCCGACTTTTCTTTGAGGATAGATTTGGGATTATCCTCTGTCGTGATAACACCGTCTGCATTGACGAACGTTATACCGTCAGCCGCAACGCCAAGCGCATTCATTCGCTCAGAAAGCGTCTTTTCATCTCCTGTAATAATAACTTCAATCCCAAGCTCTTTCACTGCAAGAGCCGCACCCTTGATTACCTCGTCAGGGGCGTTGTCGCCGCCAAAACCGTCTATAACAATCTTCATATTCAATCTCCATTCAGCACTCTGTCCAAATCATTCAATGCACGCTGTGCCATAGCCGCATAACGCTCACGCTTATCGCGGATTTGCACTTCCAAAGGCGGCAGTATTCCCATGTTCGCACCCATCGGGTCAAATTCGCACAAATCGCTCTGCTGCCAGTCGCACACATACCCGATAATAGCACCGAGCATTGTGGTTTCGGGAAGTGAAATCGGCTGTTTTCCGCTCAGTCTGTCAGCAAGCGCCCTGCCTGCCACAATACCCGAAGCCGCACTTTCAACATATCCCTCAACACCCGTAATCTGACCGCCAAAAAACACGTTATCCGAGCCTTTCAGCATAAAGTTCCTGTCAAGCAGCGTTCTCGAACAGATATAGGTGTTGCGGTGCATCACGCCGTATCTCACAAACTCTGCGTTTTCCAATCCCGGAATAAGCGAAAACACCCGTTTCTGCTCGCCAAATTTCAGATGCGTCTGAAAACCCACGAGGTTATACATCGTCCCCTCTGCGTTCTCACGGCGCAGCTGCACCGCCGCATACGGACGTTTTCCCGTGCGCGGGTCAGTAAGTCCCACAGGCTTCATACAGCCGTATCTCACGCTGTCAATGCCACGCTTTGCAAGCACCTCGACAGGCATACACCCCTCATAGACATTGGGGTTCTTGTCAAACTCGTGCAGTTCCGCAGGCTCCGCCTTTACCAGTTCTTCCCAGAAGCGTTCATACTCCTCTTTCGTAAACGGACAGTTGAGATAATCCGCACCACCCTTGTCATAGCGTGACTGCCCGAACGCAATCGAGTAGTCGATGCTGTCAGCCGTGACAATAGGCGCCGATGCGTCAAAAAAGCTCATAAACCTGCCGTTCTCGCCGAACTTTCTTTTAATGCTCTCAGCCAAAGCATCGCCTGTAAGCGGACCCGTACAGATAACCGTGTTCTTATCAGGAAAATCAGTTACTTCACCGCTTATAACTTTTATATTCGGGTGACTTGTGATAATGCGTGTTACCTCGTCCGAAAAGTCCTTTCGGTTTACTGCAAGCGCACCGCCCGCAGGAACAGCGGTCTTTTCCGCAGCAGGCACAATCACAGAGCCTAAACGCCGCATTTCCTCTTTCAGTAGTCCGCAGGCGCTGTCCACTCTAGCCGCTTTAAGGGAGTTAGAGCATACAAGCTCCGCAAACCCCTCGTACTTGTGGGCGGCGGTGAATTTCTGCGGCTTCATCTCGCACAGTTCCACTTCAAAGCCACGCTGTGCAAGCTGCCACGCAGCCTCGCACCCCGCAAGACCTGCACCGATAACCTTAACCGTCATTTTTCTCCTTATCCAAAGGCCGCTCATAACCGCAGCCCTCGCTCGCACAGTAAATCTTTCCCAGTCTGCCCGTTTTCTTAAAGAGAGTCTTTCCGCATTGCGGACATTTTTCTTCAAGCGGCAGATCCCACGTCATATAGTTGCACTCTCTGTCCTCGCAGCCATAGAACGGCTTGCCCTTCTTGGACTTCTTCAGCAGCATTTTCTTACCGCAGTTGGGGCAAACACCCTTTGTTTCCGTAACGATTTTTTTAGTAAAGGTACACTCAGGAAATCCCGAACACCCCAGGAATTTTCCATACGGACCTATCTTGATTACCATATTCTTTCCACACTGCTCACAAATAACATCAGTAGGCTCATCGGGGACTTTGACGTGCTTGCCTTCCATATCCTTTTCGGCTTGCTCAAGGGACTTTGCAAAACCCTTGTAGAAATTATCAAGAGTAGCCACCCAGTCCTTTTCGCCCTTTTCGATATCGTCAAGGCTGTTTTCCACTCTTGCGGTAAACTTCACATCAACGATGCTGTTGAACTTATCTTTAAGGAGCTGTGTTATAACCTCGCCCAGAGGAGTGGGACGAAGCTGATTACCCGTTTCACGCTCCACATAGTGCCTGTCGAGAATAGTCGAGATAGTCGGCGCATAAGTGGAAGGTCTGCCGATACCGTTTTCTTCAAGAGCCTTTATAAGCGAAGCTTCATTGTACCGTGCAGGCGGCTGTGTAAAGTGCTGATTTCCAAGCACTTCAACAGGCGTCACCTTTTCGTTTTCGGAGAGTTTCGGCAGCACGCCGCTCTGCTCCTCACCGTCCTTTGACTCCTCATACAGCTTTGTAAAGCCGTCGAATTTCACAGAATAACCGCTTGCCTTAAACAAACAGTTTTTCGCCGTAATATCCACCGATACCGTATCCATAACAGCATTAGCCATCTGGCTTGCCATAAACCGCTCCCATATAAGCTTGTACAGCTTGAACTGGTCGCTTGTAAGTGACTTTTTCACTCTTGCAGGGGTAAGCTCCACATTCGCAGGTCTAATAGCCTCGTGAGCGTCCTGAGCGTTGTTCTTTGATTTAAACGTGCGTGGCTTTTCGGGGAGATAGTTTTCACCGTATATCGACTTTATAAGGTCAGCGGCAGCAGCCTTTGCCTCATCGGAAATACGCAGGCTGTCCGTTCTCATATAGGTGATAAGACCCACAGCGCCCATATCCTCGATATCAACGCCCTCATACAGTTCCTGAGCAGCTTTCATAGTTCGTCTTGCCTGGAATGACAGCCGTTTTGAAGCCTCCTGCTGAAGCGTAGATGTCGTAAACGGCGGCGCAGGCTGCTTTTTACGCTGCGACTTTTTAAGATTAGTGACAACAAAATCAGTGTCCTTAAGGTTATCCAGAATAGCGTCAGCCTGCTGCTTGTTATCAATCTGCGCCTTTTTGCCGTCCACTTCGGTAAGCTTTGCCGCAAACGGCTTTTTCGAGGACGCAGCCGTAAACTTAGCGTCAACGCTCCAGTATTCCGTTGTCTGGAACGCACGGATTTCCTCCTCACGATCAACGATAATCCTTACCGCAACCGATTGCACACGTCCTGCCGATAAACCTCTGCGAACTTTTTTCCATAAAAACGGAGAAAGCTTATAACCCACAATTCTGTCAAGGATACGGCGTGTCTGCTGTGCGTTTACGATATCCGTATCAATAGCACGGGGACTGCTCATACCCTGCTGAACGCCTGTTTTAGTAATTTCGTTGAACGTCACACGCACAGGGCTCTTTTCATCAATATTCAGCAAATGCGACAAATGCCACGCAATAGCCTCACCCTCTCTATCCGGGTCGGTTGCGAGGTATACAATTTCGCTGCTCTTTGCTTTCTTCTTCAGTTCTTTGATAACTTCAGACTTGTCTTTCATATTGACATACTGCGGTGTGAAATTGTTTTCAACGTCAACGCCCAGCTTTGATTTCGGCAAATCTATTATATGACCGGTCGAAGCAACAACGTCATATCCTGCTCCGAGGTATTTTTTAACTGTTTTCGCCTTTGACGGCGACTCCAGAATAACTAATTTAGACAAGAAAAAATCTCCTTTGCAATATATTCAGAAGTTAGTTATGCCTGTCACAATCTGAGCGGCATAACTAACTGCTGACATCATAAAATTTTTGTTTTCGGAAAAGTTTTCCGAAAACCATCTGAACCACCGCCATATCATCAGATATTGCGGCATATCCGGCAAACTCATACAGCCTGTCAGCGTTCAAACCGCACCTGTGGTTTCCATCGCCAGACGCAGTTGTTATCATATCGAAGAACGCATCACCTCAGTCGAAAAAACGTCCATAAAACCCGCACTTTGCCTTTCCGTCACAGCAGCCGTTCACCCTGCTCACCTTGCTCACCCTTTTGATATCTCCCACAGGATAATCGCCGCTGCCACAGCCGCATTAAGGCTCTCCGCTCCGCTTATCGGAATATACAGCTTTTTCTCGCAGATTTCTGCCACTTCACGGGATACGCCGCCGCCCTCGCTACCGATTATAACAGCCGTTTTTTCGGGAAACTGTTCTTCGCCAAGCCTTGCTGCCGTGTCATCAAGCATTGCAGCATAAGCGGCAAACCCCGACAGCTTATCCTTAAGCTCTTCGTGGCTTACTTCCTCCATCGGCATACGCAGTGCGCTGCCCATTGAAGCACGCAGCGCCTTAGGCGAAAAAACGTCCGCACACGCACCTGTAAAAAACAAGCCGTCAAATCCCAGTGCTTCCGCAGTCCGGATAATCGTACCCACATTTCCGGGATCCTGCACTCCGTCCAGTACTACCAGCTTCTTTGCACTGTCGGAAATGCACTTCCACTTCATTTCAGCCGCCGCAAACAGTCCCTGCGATGATTTTGTATCGGAAATATATTCCGCAAGTTCTTCCGTTATGCAAAAGCTGTCACGGCATGCTGCGCATAAGTGCTTTACGGCGTCAGAATACTTAGCCTGTGCTTTTTCGGTGTACAAAAACAGTTCAGCACCCGACAATTCTCCGCACAGATGATCCCCCTCAACAGCGAACAATCCGCTCTTTCTGCGCTCGGCGCGTTCTCTCAGAAGCTGCCGCATAAAGGATACATTCTTGTTTTTCCTTGACGAAATAATTTCCATAAAATCACCCCAATAATGCGAAAAACTCACGTCCCCGAAAGGACGTGAGAATATCACGGATTAAAGCGCAGCCTTAGCCTTCTCAGTCAGAGCTGTGAAGCCTTGTGCGTCATTGATTGCGATTTCAGAAAGAACCTTTCTGTTGAGTGTGATATTAGCCTTCTTCAGACCGTTCATAAAGCTGGAGTAGTTCATTCCGTTAGCCTTGCAAGCCGCAGAAATTCTTGTAATCCAAAGACGTCTGAAATCTCTCTTCTTGAGCTTTCTGACAACATAAGCATACTGACCGGACTTCATTACCGCTTCCTTATCGTTCTTGAAAAGTCTGCTCTTACCGCCCCAGTAGCCCTTTGCGAGCTTGAGGGTTTTATTTCTTCTCTTGCGTGTAGCAAGCGCACCCTTAATTCTTGCCATTTCTCATTTCCTCCTGTTTTATGTTCTGCACTCTCTTATTTGTACGGGATGAGGCTCTTTACCTGAGCAACATTGGTAACGTCAGCATATGCGCCCTGACGCAGACCTCTTTTACGCTTGGTAGACTTCTTTGTAAGGATATGACGCTTACCAACGTGCTGCATCTTTACCTTACCTGTTCCTGTCAACTTAAAGCGCTTTTTTGCGCCGCTGTGTGTTTTAATCTTAGGCATTATTTTTTCCTCCTTAGTATTCTCTCAAGAGTACCGCAGCAAAGCACGGCACGCTCAATAAT